>JAYVID010000106.1:0-16579 GCA_043770525.1 Ferruginibacter sp. | reverse complement strand
GTTATTGGGTCACTCACTTGCCCAAGTTTTGCATCAAAAGCCCATTTTACAACATTGCGAGCATCTTGCATATTTCCTACTGCGTAATCATTTTCTTTTATAGTTGTTGGATTTGCTATTAATGCTAAGCCACTTTTCTTAGTATACTCTTCCAAACTTTTTGCATCTTTATTAGCTGCGGCTTTAGTAGCAGCTTGCGTTGCAGCATTAAAAGTTTCATTGCTTGCTAAAATTGGTTTTGCAATAATTGCTATTTTATAAGCTGGTTTAAAATTGGTTTGGTTTAAAATATCTATAATATGATAACCAAACTGTGTTCTCACCACCTCTTTTGCACCAACCGTTTTTGTAAAACAAAATGTATTAAATTCAGGTACCATTGCACCATAGCCAAAATTATCTAATACTCCACCTTTATCTTTATTACTTGCATCTACAGAATATTTTGCTGCCAATGCACCAAAATCAGCTCCCGCTTTTACAGCTGCTAATAAACTATCTGCCAATTTTTTTCCTACACTATCACTCATTATTTCTTTTCCTGTTTCTCTATCGTTTAAACCAATTAAAATATGCCTAGCTTTTACGCTATCTGGCATTTGTTTTGTACCTAATATTTTTGAATAGGCATAATTTTTTCCTTCTACATAAGGTCCATAAACAGAACCTACTGGTTGTTTTATTATTGTATCTTTTTTTGTAGACTGCATTCTAGATAATGGTAAATATTCATCTTGATAATTTACAGAAGATGAATTACGAGCTAAAAATAGTTTTATTGCTGTGTCTGATCCTGCTGTTTCAAATGCAGCTTTTAATTTTTCTACCTCCGATTTTGCTAGTACACTATCTCCAGTAGTTGGTAATTGGCTAAAACTTACATAAGATATTGTTCTACCAGCTTCTTGCTTAAACATATCTTTACGTTTACCTACATACGCAGTTATTTCTTCATCTTTTACACTAACTGTACTATCCGATATTTCAGAGAATGGTATAGTTGTATAAGAAATAGTAGCAAAGTTTTTCGTTTCTGCATTATCTTTTTCTTTCATCCATGTAGGATAATATGCAGCTGCATTTAATAATCCTGTATATTTTGCTGCAGCTGTACTTAATTTTAATGGCTCTATAATTTGTGCATCTACTTGTGCCCTTTGTTCACCAACAGCCTTTTTAATATTTGTAAGTGCTTCTCTTGCTTTTATTATATCTAAAGTTCCATCAGTATTCACTAAACCCCTTTCTTGCTTTAATGGGTTTGCTTGGTCGTTACTTAGTAATATCGCAGATAATTCCTTTGGGGTTAGAGATATTCCTAATTTTTCTGCTTCTGAAAAAAATATGTTTTCTGCAACCATTTGATCCCACATACTTTGTCTAATTTTTAATACTTCTTCTCCAGAAGGTGCTTGCCCTCTTTGTTGTGCTTGTTTTGCTTCCTCTGCTTTTACCCTTTTATCAAATTCCGATGATTCAATACTATTGCCATTTATTTTTCCAATACTCGGTTTACTAAACGATCCTCTTCCACTTCCAGAATTAGAATCCATTAAAATAAAACTAATAAGTGCTATTGCTATAAGTATAGCCATAATAACACCACCTCTGTCTTTAATACTCTGAATAATCTGCATTTCTTTAAAGTTAATTTTAGGCGGCAAAAATAGGGTAATTAATAAGTATTAACAAATTGTGGATAAAACTCCTTTTTCCCACGCCCAACTCTAAAATCGTTTATTTTCTTAATTTTAATAAATCATTCAAAAAAAAGCTTTTATTCTTTATCTTTTTTCTGCGTGAGTAGGCGATTTTTGTGGATAAAACGGGTTTATTAACACTAAAAGTGAATAACCTTGTTTTTTAGTGGATAACGGTATCTTTTATACTTTTACTTTTGGGATAGAGGGTGAACAAATAATCGTCTTTTTGCTCTTTTTGTGTAAAGACTGTTTTTACTTTCATTTTACAAGCATTCCATTCACATCTTTTTTAAAAATAAACATCTTTTTATTTTCCACGGGATTTTTTATTAACGTATGTGGGTAATGATTAATAATAAATGCTAAATATGATTATTAGATAATGATTACAGCTTTTAAATAATTGTTAGTTTTGTGTGGATTACTGTGCATAAAACAACAATTTGGATTTTCCTATAGTTGGCAAAAACGACTTTTACACAAATTAACAGCCCTAATAGTAATAAAGGGTTATATAAATAATAAGTATTAATACATATTATGGTAGATATACACACAATTGATTTTGAAAAAATAATTTCAAAAAAAGGTTTTCTCGATTTGGATGTAGATCCAACTCTTGATCTTTTTGTAGAAATTGAAAAACTTAAAAAAGAAAAAAATGCCGTTATACTAGCGCACTATTATCAAGAACCCGATATACAAGATGTAGCAGACTTTATAGGGGATAGTCTTGCGCTTGCGCAAAAGGCACAAAGCACCGATGCTGAAATTATTGTTTTTGCTGGTGTTCACTTTATGGCAGAAACAGCTAAAATTTTAAATCCACATAAAAAAGTATTGTTGCCAGATTTGAATGCTGGTTGTAGCCTGAGTGATAGTGCACCGCCATTATTGTTTCAAGCATTTAAGGATAAACATCCTGATCATATCGTAATTACCTACATAAACTGTAGTGCAGGTATGAAAGCCCTAAGTGATATCATTTGCACCAGTAGCAATGCGCAAGCCATTGTAGAAAGTTTACCTGTAGACCAAAAGATAATTTTTGCACCTGATAAAAATTTGGGTGCTTGGATAAATAAACAAACAGGCAGAAACATGGTTTTATGGAATGGTGCTTGTATGGTGCACGAAATGTTTAGTTATGAAAAAATTACAAAATTAAAAGTGCGTCACCCGAATGCTAAAGTATTAGCACACCCTGAGTGTGAAGCACCTGTACTTACTTTAGCAGATTATATTGGTAGTACAAGCGGAATCTTGAAATATGCCACCCAAAGTGATGCGCAAGAATTTATAGTAGTTACCGAAGCTGGTATATTACATCAAATGCAAAAAGATAATCTTACAAAAACTTTCATACCTGCACCACCTACTAACGCTTGCGCATGTAACGACTGTCCATATATGAAATTAAACACTTTGGAGAAATTGTATTTATGTATGAAATATGAATTACCTGAGGTTACGATGTATGAAGATTTAAGAATAGCTGCAAAAAAGCCAATGGACAGAATGTTGGAGATAAGTTCAAGTTTAGGTTTGTAATTAAAGTTTTATTTGTAATTTTAATTTTTAAAAATATAGCAATATGCAAAGAACTACAATAGAAGAAGCTATAGAAGCTATTGATAGTGCTACTAAAGAAGCATTAAAATCAAAAGAATCTGCGGTTAAATTTTTATTTGATGCAGGGATTATTAAAGAAAAAGAATACAAGCAAAAACTAAAATTATTTGCAAAAGAAAAATTAAATTAAATTGACAAATAATTATCCTAATTATATAATTGGTTATCATAGTTGTGATAAAGAAGTAGGATTAAATATTTTAAATGGAAAAGAAGATTTAATAAAAAGTAATAATCCGTGGGATTGGTTAGGAGAAGGAGTTTATTTTTGGGAGCAAAATCCTTACAGATCTTTAGAATATTCTTTAGAAGTTGCAAAAGGAAAACAGTTTAATAAAAAGAAGATTAATACTCCTTTTATTTTAGGTACAATTATAGAATTAGGTAATTGCTTAAATTTATTAGAACCTCAATCATTAGAAATTATTAAAAAATCTTTTACTTCTCTTAAAAATATTAATAAAGAAGCTGGTACTATACTACCAATAAATAAAGGAAATAATAGAGCTTTAGATTGTGCAGTTATTAGTTATACTCATCAATCACTTTTACAGGAAAATAAACAACCTTACGATACAGTAAGAAGCACATTTAATGAAGGTAAGGAAGTTTACGAAGGCTCAGCATTTACTACAAGAAATCATATTCAAGTTTGTGTAACTAATCTAAATATGATAAAAGGATATTTTTTACCTAGACCAATTGATATATTTAATCCATTTCTCAAAAAATAATTATAAACTTTATATTATGTCTATACCATCAGTTGATTTAGCAGAATTTTTAAGTGGCGACCCAATTCGAAAAAATGCCTTCGTACAACAGCTTGGTAAAGCTTACGAAGAAGTAGGTTTTGTGGCTGTAAAAAATCATGGTGTGCCAGATAATTTAATTGCAGATTTATATCAATATGTGCAAGAGTTTTTTTCTTTACCATTAGAAAAAAAGAAAGCTTATGAAATAGCTGATTTGGCTGGACAAAGGGGTTATACTAGTTTTGGTAAAGAACACGCAAAAGGAAGTGATGCGCCGGATTTAAAAGAATTTTTTCAATATGGGCAAGTACCAAGGGATAATTACAAAGAAGAAGAATATCCTGATAATGTAAAAGTGAGTGAGGTAGCTACTTTTAATAAAACCTTTGATGATGCATACAGAGGATTCGAAAAATCTGGTACAGCATTGTTACAAGCTATTGCACTTTACCTTGGTTTAGATGAACATTATTTTGATGGATTTGTACACAATGGTAATAGTATTTTACGTGCCATACATTACCCACCTATTACACACGAGCCAGCAAGTGCTATTCGTGCAGAGCAGCATGAAGATATAAATCTCATTACACTACTCGTAGGAGCCTCTGCTGATGGTTTAGAGATATTAAGTAAGCAAGGTGAGTGGGTAGCTGTTACGAGCCTTCCTGAACAGATTGTGGTGAATGTAGGGGATATGCTACAAAGATTTACCAATAATAAATTAATAAGTACTACACATAGGGTCGTAAACCCTAAAAGAGAACTGTGGCATACAAGCCGCTTTTCTATCCCGTTCTTTTTACACCCACGCAGTAGTATGAGTTTAAAATGTTTGGATAGTTGTGTAGATGAAGCGCACCCTATTACATACGAAGATGCTACTGCTGGAGAATATTTAGATGAAAGATTAAGAGAGATTGGGTTGAAGAAATAAAGTACTTAGTATTCAGTACTTAGTATTTAGAACATTATAATTTTTAGCTGCTTATTTTTAGGCAGCTTTTTCTTTGTTTAAAATTTTAGGTGAAATTATTTTATATTTGATTTTAACTAATTACTTATTTGAAATTATTTCGTCATATACAATTTTTAAAGACTGTATTTATTTATAGTCTTACTGCTTTTGGTGGACCACAAGGACACCTTGGTATGATGCTTAAAATTTTTGTTCAGAAACACAATTATATAACAGAAGAGGAGCTTGTTGATTTTAATTCTTTTTGCCAATTATTACCTGGACCAGGAAGTACACAAACTATTACACTTATAGGATACAAACGTGGTGGTGTTTTATTAGCCATACTTACTTTAATTATTTGGATATTACCCGCTAGTATAATTATGAGTGCCCTTTCCTTTTTGATTACCTTATTTCCTTCTAGAAATTATTCTCAAAACTTATTTAAGTTTTTAGAACCAATGGCTATTGGTTTTTTAATTTTTGCAACAGTACGCATGTATGGTATTTCTGTTACAAATTTTATTACTAGATTAATTATGGTTATAGCAACAATACTTACTTTTATTTTTTTTAAAACACCATGGGTTTTCCCTATCCTTATCATTTGTGCTGGTATAGCTACAAGTGTTAGTAGTAAACGTATTCCAGAAAAAGAAGTAGTAAAACCAAGACAGATAAAATGGACTAATATTTGGGTATTTGCTATCATATTTTTAATAGCAGGAATATTAAGTGAATCAGCACGTAAACAGCAATGGGGAAATAGAAAAGCGTATAATTTATTTGAAAACTTTTATCGTTTTGGTAGTTTGGTTTTTGGAGGAGGAGATGTGTTGTTACCTATGATGATTGACCAATATGTAGAAAGACCCAACGATAAAAATATTGATGCGGAATATAGAATTTCTGTGAATAAGGATGACTTACTTACTGGATACGGTTTTGTGAGAGCAATACCTGGGCCTGTTTTTTCGGTAGCTAGTTTTACAGGCGGTATGGCTATGAAAGATAAGGGGGTAGGAGATCAATTGTTGGGTTGTATAATTGGTACAATTGCTATCTTTTTACCAAGTGCTTTGTTGGTACTTTTCTTTTTTCCTGTGTGGCAATATTTGAAAAAGTTTGTTGCTGTATTTAGAGCATTGGAAGGTATTAATGCTGTAGTGGTAGGGTTAATGGCAGCAGCTGCTGTATATTTATTAAGAGTAAATTTTAATGTTAAAACACTAGATTTATCTACTATTATTTCTGCTTTAATTATTATAGGTACATTTATTTTATTAAGATTCACAAAATTACCACCACCTGTAATTGTATTGTGTTGTGTAATTTTAGGCTGGATTTTCTAAGCTATTTTTATAATAACCTTTTGCCATAATTTCTTTCATTACTTCATCTGTTACTAGATATCGAATAGATTTCTTTTCTTTTAAATTTTTACGAATTTGTGTTGATGATATTTCTAATAATGGAGCATTTACGATTTTTATATTTTCTCTTTTTTCTTCAATAATAAAATTTGGCCTTTGATAAATAAATATATTATAATTATTTAATATATATTTATAATTCTTCCATTTCTCTATATTTTGAAAACTATCGCTGCCAATGATTATAGAGAAAATATGTTTGGGATATTTTTCTGAAAGATATAAAAGTGTGTCTGCTGTGTAGGATGGTTTTGGTAATTTGAATTCTACATTACTGGCTTTTAATTTTTTTTCTCCTTCAATGGCAATTTTTACTAGGGATAATCTGTGTTGCTCATTTAATAAACTGTTGGTATTTTTAAACGGGTTTAGCGGCGAAACCACAAACCACACTTCATCTAATTCTGTATTATTTGCAATGTGGTTTGCAATTATTAAATGCCCTGTATGTATTGGGTTAAAAGAACCGAAGTATAGACCGATTTTCATCTTGTATTTTTCTGTGTGTATACTGTTACTTTTCTTAGCCACAGATTCACAGTTTTATTGTATTATATATTCATTGTATTTAGCGTTGCATTTTTCTTAAGTTAAAAATTTTCAAGCAACTATATTTTCCTCTTCCACCAAAATATGCTCTGCCTCATCTAATCTCAAACTTAAAGAATACCCCGCCACTGTTACCGAAATAGGATCTTTAAAAGGAGCTATTTTATCCACTGTTATTTTTTCTCCAGGTACACAACCCATCTCCATTAACTTCAAAAAAATATCTTCCGTTTCAAAAGCACGAATGATTACTTCTTTTCCAATCTTTATTTCTGACAACTTCTTATACATAAGCAAATAGCTTCTAATTTTACAAGGCGTAAAAATAAACAATACTATCCTTTTATAATTTCGATATAAAGAAAATATGTCTGTTACTTTTCATCAACTTACCAAAGTAAATCTACAAAATAGGAAAGCTTTAAAAGCATTTATTCCTCAGTTATTTAAAAAGGAAGAAAAGGCTTTTGAATCTTTAAGCTATATCTTCTGTGCAGATGATTATTTATTACAAGTAAACAACAATTTCCTTCAGCATGACTTTTATACCGATATCATCACATTCGATTTAAGCCTCTCCAAATCTTCTCCAACTATTGGAGAAATTTATATCAGTGTAGATAGAGTTAAAGAAAACGCCATCACTCACCAAACGCCATTCGAACTAGAGCTTCACCGTGTAATTTTTCATGGAGCACTTCATTTATGCGGTTACAAAGACAAGAATAAAAAAGATAGCTTACTTATGAGAGATAAGGAAGATGATTGTTTGAGTATGTATTTTGAGTAGATGTTCCACGTGGACAGCGTGGAACGGTTTCAGGGAGGAACAAAAAAGGTTCCACGTGAAAAAACGACTTATATACCTTATAAATTAACACGTTATAACAAAAATACCACATTTTACAACGAACCCCAACGGGGTTCACTATGAGTAACCACGGGTAAAACCCGTGGATAGGGTGGTACACCCGTAACACATACATACCACCCATATCCTCCCCAACTCGTAACTTTGCCCCATGTTTCCAAAATACGATATTATAGTAGTAGGCGCAGGGCATGCAGGTTGTGAAGCCGCTGCTGCAGGAGCCAATATGGGTAGTAAAACCTTACTCATTACCATGAATATGCAAACCATTGCCCAAATGAGTTGCAACCCTGCTATGGGTGGAATAGCAAAAGGACAAATAGTAAGAGAAATAGATGCACTTGGGGGATACAGTGGAATTATTACCGATAAGAGCATGATACAATTTCGTATGCTTAATCGCTCAAAAGGACCTGCTATGTGGAGCCCAAGGGCGCAAAGTGATAGAATGCTCTTTGCCCAAACATGGAGAGAAATGCTAGAGCAAACCGAAAATGTAGATTTTTATCAGGATACGGTGTATAATTTAATAGTAGAAGATGGCTTGGTAAAAGGTGTAGTTACAGGGCTTGGACATAAAATTTATAGTAACTCGGTTGTACTTACCAATGGAACTTTCCTAAACGGTGTAATACATATTGGCGAAAAAAACTTTGGTGGAGGAAGGGTAGCGGAGAAAGCAGCAACAGGAATAACAGAACAATTGGTAGAACTAGGCTTCGAAACTGCTCGTTTAAAAACTGGTACACCACCACGTATTGATGGTAGAAGCTTGGATTACTCCAAAATGGAAGAACAAAAAGGGGATGATGAACTCGTAGGATTTAGTTATGTAGAAAAACCAACCCTAAAGCCTGAAGCACAAAGAAGCTGCTGGATTACCTATACCAACCAAGAAGTACACGATATTTTAAAAACAGGTTTTGAAAGTAGCCCCATGTTTCAAGGGCGCATTCATGGAACGGGCCCACGCTACTGCCCAAGTATAGAAGATAAAATAAATCGTTTTGCAGAAAGAGAGCGTCACCAATTGTTTGTAGAACCTGAAGGTTGGAACACGGTAGAGATATATGTAAATGGATTTTCTTCTTCATTACCCGAAGAAGTACAGATAAAAGCCTTGAGAAAAGTACCAGGTTTTGAAAACTGTAAAATGTTTAGACCTGGATATGCTATAGAATACGATTTCTTTCCACCAACGCAGCTTACAGTGAGTTTGGAAACCAAATTAATAAAGAATTTGTTCTTTGCAGGGCAAATAAATGGTACTACTGGCTATGAAGAAGCCGCTTGCCAAGGCTTAATGGCAGGTATAAATGCCCATTTGGCAACGAAGGATGAACCCGCATTCATATTAAAGCGTAGCGAAGCATATATTGGTGTGCTAATAGACGACTTAATAAACAAAGGAACGGACGAACCCTATAGAATGTTCACCAGTAGGGCTGAGTTTAGAACATTATTGCGCCAAGATAATGCAGATTTGCGCCTTACAGAAATGAGTTATAGATTAGGATTGGCATCTCAACAAAGAATGGACAATGTTTTAGCCAAAAGAAAACAGGTAGAAGAAGCTATTGAATTAATTAACTCAATGCCAATCAACGGAATAGATATAGATGCGTATTTGGTTAGTGTGAATTCTGCACCATTAGCCTTTAGGCAAAAGCTAGGGCAAATATTGCTACGCCCAAATATTAACTTATTTGAAATGATGCAGCAAGTACCTGTGGTAAAAGAAGCATTAGAAAAATATAGTATAGAGGTTATTGAACAAGCTGAAATACAAATTAAATATTTTACTTATATAGAAAAAGAAAAAGAATTGGTAGAAAAAATGAGCCAATTGGAAAACCTTGCCATACCGCATGATTTTAATTATGAAAAATTGGTAAGCCTAGGAAACGAAGCCAAACAAAAATTTAAAAAAATACAACCACGTACACTTGGGCAAGCAAGCCGCATAAGTGGGGTAAACCCAAGCGATGTACAAATATTGATGGTGTATATGGGAAGGTAACGTATGGTATTTGCGAAACAGAATAAATTATGCCACGTGTAAAAGAATATTATAAATTTATATTCTGTTATTCGTGGCAATTTATTTTTATTACTTTTAATGTTTTACTTTTATATTTCTACAATAACCCCCTAAAACAAAACGAATGTTTAAAAATTTTTCAGCTTGCTTTTTAACCACATTTTTATTTTTATATAGTGTAGTAATTTTTGCACAAACCAATATTGCTCCAAAAAGACTGTTTGGATTAACGATTGACGAATCATCGTTTGATAATAAAAAATTAAAAATAGATGGTGCCAAACAAATAGAAAATATTATAAGCGAAATAAAAAAAATAAAAACTGCACAACCAGATAATAATACACTTACCGTAAGAATTGTATTGCCCATAGGTTGCGAAAATGGAGACAATTGTGACCCAAGCGAAATAAAACTAACCAATAAACTAGATAAAAAATACATTGAATTAATTAAAAGAATAAAAACAGAAAATTTAGCCAATGTGATGGCTGAGGTAGTGGACTCTGATGTAGAATCGTCAAGCAAATGTTTTAAAGGATTAGATAAAACAGCAAGCGTAGCTAACTATATAGAACGCACAAAAAAGCTATATGAAAAACTAGGACAGTATGTAGATATTTGGGAAATAGGAAACGAGTGTAATGGAGACTGGGTAGGAGGAAATATGATAGGCGCAGCAAAAAACAATATCAGAAGAAAAATAGTGGTAGCAGAAATGAAAGCCGCTTATGATTTTTTAGAAGCTAAAAAACAAGAAATAGTAGCAAAAAATAAAACAGCAGCAACACAAGAAAAAGTGCCACTTACAGCCATTACATTTTATTTTAGCGGTTTTGAAAAAAACAGACATAGCTATGAAAATATAAATGATGAAATGACGGGCTGGATGAAAGGAGAAGGAGCACATTTTTTAGATGATAAAAACAACAAAATAAAATTTACCAATTTAGATTATATATTAGTAAGCTATTACCCCGATGATAATTTTTATACACCAAAAGGAGGAGGAAAACAAATACCTATTGTATTAAGCGCAAAAGATTGGGTAGAAATATTTGGAAGTGTAAAAACCAATTATGGACCAAATACAAAATTTGGATTAGGAGAAGTGGGCGCACAATGTTATTACTCAAAAAAAATAGAAAGTTGTACTACCTGCAAAACACTTTTACTAGATTATGATACCAACGAAAAAAACCCTTGTGATAAATATGATGCAAAGGGTGAAGTTATAGAAGCAAGAAAATGCTCATGCTGCTATTGTGCACAAGTAAAAGTAATGCAAGATTATTACATTAATTTAGATAAACAAATATGTGACGAAATGAAAGCAGATGCACGCTTTGCTAGTGCAGATAGATTTATAGGTGGATATTTTAATTGGTATTATAGCCCTGATGTGCTTAATAAAGTAGCTGCAGGAAATGCAGAAGATAAAGCACAGGCTGAGAAAGTAAAGGTTGCTATAATTGAATCGTATAAAACGTTTATACAATAGTTAAGCACTTAAGAAAAAGTAAAATTAATTTGTAACACAATAGAAAATAAAAAAGCTGTTATAGTTTATTAGATAGCCAAAATTAGAAAGGAAGTGATTAAGATATTTCTTTTGTAATATTTCATGTTGCTATAACAAAAGATTATTGCAATTCAAGATGAACAGGATCATGGTAAGTTTTATAATCACCACCCCACTCAAGCCCTAGTTCTGTAGCTATTTCTCGTATACCAGTACTTGTCCAATCTGCTTTGGCACTGCTTTTTTTAAGTCTGTCAAAACCAAAAGGTTTATACAAGTTGATATCAATAGCTAAACCTCGTACATGTTTACTGTTTTCTGGGCTTGCATTTTTGCGGTTTTCATTTTTTAATTCCGCTTGTCTTTCTTTAGATCGTAATCCACTTATAATTTCAACTTTCCATTTTGTGGTTGATTCTATTTTTTTAATAAAAGAGGAAAGTTTTTCATTTGCATCTGGTTTTAGTTGTGCAAGCATACCCTCATTGCTCAAAGCAATACGTTTTACATTTATAAAAATGGTAATAAAATAAAGCACCGCTATTAAAAGTAGTGTAAGTAAACTAGTTTTTGTATTGCTTTTGGAGCGAGGGGTCATTATTGTTAGTGGTTGGTAATGTTGCAAACAAATTTAAAACATAGCTGTGTAAGGGCAATGTGAAAATGTAAAATTTCTGCTAAGGTTTTTGAAATAATATCAATTTTATAAAGCTGCCCATAAAGCTTACACATAATAACAGTGCCTCATTTCTGCTAGTAAGCTAAACCTATTTAATACAAAAAATTTAATTTGTTTCGCATAAAATAATTTGCAACAATGTTAGAATATTGAGTTATTATTTATTTGTCGGCTGGTTAAAAACCAAGCCTTGGCGCCCATGAGTGGGATGTGGCGGGTACCAACGAAGACAAGTATAAAAATGTACTAATGCATTAAAACCCTAAAAGGGTTTAACTTTCATAACTATAGGTGCAACCTATCATATAAAATAAAAATACGCAAAAACCCCAATGGGGTTTAACATCTAATATAAAATGAAACACCAAAACTGTTCATCACCCTTCGGGGTTGTGTACACTGTATGCTTATATTCCATGGGTTTTACCTGTGGCTATATACATTTAACCATTCCGTGGTTTGCATTAAAAATGAAAAATAGTTTTGGAATAACAAAGCTGTAAAATATACTCCCACAACCTTAGTAGAAAACCCATACGATACAATAAAACCATATTACCTTATTCAAATTAATAAGCTAATAAGGTTGGGTTTTAGAAAATGAAAAGTTTCTACTAAGGTTTTTGAATGTTTGATTATAGGCGATTCTTGTACATATATGATGTAGCACTTGCGTATGTATGCAGCCTAGCAATAGTGAGCAGCGTTTATGTGCTTTACACAAGGCTCTTTTATAACTTGCCCCACAGAAAGCCAACACACAAAGCCCTCGCTTCATTTCTACGCTAGGGGCGCATCCTTGCCTGTGTGGGTGTTTACACTAACAACAAATGAAAAGCATCCTATTTCGAATGCGCCGAGGCCTGGTTTTTAACCAGCCGATGCATTGTAGTAAAGCAACGAAAATGGAAGTAAAATACGCCGCAGGTTAAAAACCAAGCGGCGGGGAAGATTGAAGCGAAGAACATAGCGAAGTACCAACGAGGGCAAGCAAAATTTGCATCATCTGCAATCAACTCCATCGCAAGAAAGCCAACACACAAAAGCGGTGCCTCATTTCTGCCTAAGGTGGCATCACGAGTGGGATGCGAGGGTAACAATCGAAAGCAAAGCTAGTCTTTAACAAGATGCCAATGTAAAAGTTGCCGAAAATAAATGAATATAAAATTTATTGAATCACCGCCTCTACATAACATTGGTTAACTTCCACTCTGCGTGTTCCGCTAGCAGTTTGAAAGTCGACCCACACTGTAGAGTTTTCATTTATAGGGCCAAGAACATTTCTGCAAGCTTTTTCGCCTGGTGCCAGTGTTTCAGAAAAAACGTTACATCCCCAGCAATAACGTATGGTGGCAGATGTATTGTTTACCATGCATACCCTTGCAGTATCGCATTGCGCAGCTTTTTGCTTTTTGCAACTGAATAATGTAGCAGAAAAAAAAGTCAATAAAAAAAAGGCGGTAAATTTTTTCATGGGTAGTATTTTTTATGGGGTTAACTAATTTTTTAAATAATGTCTAACTTTTGCTAAAAGTATTATTATTCATTTTTATTTTATCCAACAATCACTTCTATTTTGTTTTCATTTATCTTTTTTTATTCGCATTAATTTTCTATTTGCAGTCTTTATTATATTCAAATCTACAGTCTCGGTTCGTGTCCCGCAAAATGTTCGCCAAGATCGGCTAAAATTATGTTTGTTCATTAAAGGAAAAAAACAATTATTCGGGTTTATAGAAATGTATTTATGTTTAATATTCGAATTGTAAGGATAACATTACCCCCTACGAAAACAAATACTCCACATCCTGTTTGCTCAATGCCTTCACAAAATTTGCATCATCCGCAATTAATTCTTTAGCTAGTATTTTCTTTTTTTCTTGCAGTTGTAATATTTTATCTTCTATGGTATCAATACAAATCATACGGTAGGCAAAAATATTTTTTGTTTGACCTATACGATGCGTACGGTCTATGGCTTGCTGCTCTACAGCGGGGTTCCACCAAGGGTCTACAATGTATACATAATCGGCGGCGGTAAGGTTAAGCCCCACACCACCGGCTTTTAGCGATATTAAAAACACACGGCACTCATTATTGTTTTGAAAATTTTGTATCGCTTTTTCTCTATCGGGTGCAGATGTGCTACCATCAAAATATTCAAACGGTATATTGTTTTCTATTAATTTTTGTTTAATGAGTGCAAGCATACCAAGGAACTGAGAAAATATAAGGGCCTTGTGGTCGCCAATGTTTTCTGTAATTTCTCTGGTAAGCTCATCTAGCTTTATGGAGTGGTTAGGAAATTTATCTTCTTCATTTAATATAGCAGGGCTATCGCATATTTGGCGCAGCTTCATCAATCCTTGCAAAATGGTGAGCTGGCTTTTGCCAATGCCTTGCTCGTCTATAGTGCCCATTATTTTTTCACGGTAACTATTTCTATATGCATCGTATATTTTACGCTGCTCTTTTTCCATTTCGCAAAAAAGTATTTGCTCTGTTTTTTCAGGTAAGTCTTTTGCTACTTGTTCCTTTGTTCTACGAAGTATAAACGGATACAAGAGTTTGCGCAAATGTTCTTTTGGTTCTTGGTCGCCAAATTTATCTATAGGGTTTGCAAACTCATTTCTAAAAAACTCCATACTACCTAGCAAGCCTGGGTTTAAGAAATTCATTTGTGCAAAAATATCAAACGTATTATTTTGTAGCGGTGTACCACTCATGCACACTTTGTTGGTAGCATGCAGTAACGATGCTGCTTTCGTAACTTTCGATGATGGGTTTTTTATAGCTTGGCTTTCATCCAACACTACATAATCAAATTTTATTTTTAGTAGCAATTGTATATCACTTCGCAAAGTGCCATACGTTGTAATAACCACATTGGCTGCTTTTAATTCTTCCACATTACGAGAGCGTGTGCTACCGTGATGTATGTGTGCGGTAAGTGTGGGTGTAAACTTTTTTATTTCATTTTGCCAGTTATAAATAAGCGTTGTAGGGCATACCACAATGGCACAAAGTGTTTCGTTTATTTTTTTATAATGGTCAAGCATGGTAAGTGCTTGTATGGTTTTACCAAGTCCCATATCATCTGCCAGTATACCACCCCAGCCTACTTCGTTTAAGTAATTGAGCCAGCGATAACCTGCCAGTTGGTATGGTCGTAAAATAGGTTCTAATTGTAGAGGTGCTTCTGTTTCTGGTATGTTTTTAAACTCACGCAGGCGTTCGTATTTTTCATCTAGCGCAAAACTGAGTTCTTCTTCATTGCGGTTTTCATACAAGTCGTCTATTACACTCATGTGGTACTTGCTCAGGCGTAGTTTATCTGTACGTCCATCGCCCACTTTAAATAACAACGAATATTTTTTCAACCACTCATCAGGCAATATACCAAGCGTTCCATCTGTTAATTGCACAAACGAACGCTTGTCTTGCAAAGCTTGTTTTATTTCGGCAATGCCTACCCGTTGTTCACCAAATTCTATCTCTACTTTTGCATCAAACCAATCGAGCCCACTCGTTACATGTATTTGTGTGCTAGGCTTGGCGGTGTTAAACCTAAAGTTTTTCAATGCCTCAAAACCAAACACGGGTACTTTCATTTCCTTCATCGCATCTACAAACAAAAAGAACCAATTGTTGCGCAACACATCTGCCCCTTTTAATACAAGGCTACCGCTCTCTTGCTTTGTAATAAAGCCCGAGTGCAGGTTTTCTAGCTTTTGCATAAACCCATCTTCGGCTTCTTTGTTTCTATTTATTTGTAAAATTTTATCGCCATCGGGTATTATCATGGTTTCTTTATCGCCGGCTTTTGTTTCAAAACCTTTGTAAGAAAACACAGGTTGAAACAACAAATATTCTCCACGCTCTTGCAGCATCAAGCGTATATCTGGCTGCGATACTTTTACTTCTTTCACCAACGATTTATCAAACTCTACTTCGTACTCTTTTGTAAGTGGTAGAATTACGTTTTGCATTTTCTCCGCCCAGTTCTTTTTATTTAATGCAATGTTGCCTTCTTTAATAAATTTTTCGGCTTGCATTACATCTTCCGTTTTTTGCCAAGTATACAATACATCTTCATACATAAAAACAAGGCTGCTCGGCGATTTGTTTTCGGTAAAAGCAACAGGCTCACCGTTTATTTTTATCATACAAGCTATTTCAAAATCTTTCTTTTTTGCTTGTACTTTAAATACTGGGCTTAGCAGTTGGTTGCTTACTTCTGTATCTTTTAAATGTGCCGTTTTTAATTGCTTTGCAAACGGAAGTATAAAAATAAAAGGGTTGTTATTTTGTTCATCAAAAATCTTTTTCAATTTTGGATGAAGGTATTCTGTAATTAAATTTTTGGTTTCCTCTGGCAAATCATCACCATCGGTATGTATAATGTTTTCCCAAATGCCGCTAAAAGGAGAATT
>JAYVID010000105.1:0-2141 GCA_043770525.1 Ferruginibacter sp. | reverse complement strand
CTTGAAGAACATACTGGTAATGACCTTAGTAGAATTGCAAATGAAATAGATAAGCTATCGGTAAACCTACAAGGAAAAAATATTATCACCGAAGATGATATTGAGAAATACATTGGCATAAGTAAAGAATACAATGTGTTTGAGTTACAGGCTTCTATTGCAAAAAGAGACTTGGCAAAATCTATAAAAATTATTAATTATTTTGAAAGCAACCCCAAAGCTGCTGCCATACAAATGGTACTTCCAGCTTTGTATGCTTATTTTAGTAAAATATATGCTGTATATGGCTTGGCAGATAAAAGTGATAATGCTTTAAAACCGTTGTTTTATTTTAACCCTATTTCTTTATCACAAGCAAAAGATGCTATGAAGCATTATGGATATGCAGGCATAGAAAAAATGCTTTTGCTGATGCACCACTACGATCTTAAAAGCAAAGGAGTAGGTGATAGTGGAACTTCTGGTGCAATGCTTATGAAAGAAATGGTTGTGAAAATGATGATTGCGGACTAGCGTTAGTGCTTTAATATTTTATCTATTTCTTCAGCTCCAAAGTGTTTGGCATATTGATCCATCTTATGATAAAAATATGCTTCGTTAATAATATTTAGAATTTCAATATCTTCTTTTGAACTTTCATTCTTTATGATGCCTTTTATAATTTTATGATGCTTCATACTTTGCTCAAAACTGTTTTCTTCATTTATAAGGTTAAACCCTTTTGCTACTGTACTTACAATACCTATTAATTGAGCTATATTTCCTTCTGCATTGGCGTTTATGCCCAAAGCCGAATCTATACCCAGTATTGATGCAATACTACCAAGCTTTTCTACACTTGGAAATTTTGGGGCAATGTCTTTTTCTATTTCGTATCGTTCGCCTAAAGGAAATTTATCTTCAAGGTCTTTTACAAAATATTTATTGCCAACTGCAGTGGCGCCAAAGCTTATAACATTTGATTGATTTCTTTGTGTGTTATTTAATTTTTGCCAAATATAAGATGCATAAGTCTGTGCCATGTTTCCACCAAGGCTATGGCCCGTAATAATTAACGAAGCATTTTCTGCTAACTCATTTTTTAAAAAATCTTCTAATGATTTATTGTTTGTTGAATCTTTTAATTGTAACATGTTATCAAAAGCTACAAAAGAGCCATTTGAAATAGCTGCGTTTTTTACAGTATCAGTATAAGGCCAATCTTTAAAAGTAAAAATATTAAAATCTTGTATAATAAAATTTTGAAAACCTTTTTCTGAAAATTCTATTAAACTGCCCCGTATGATTAAAGCATATTGTGGAGTGTTGATGTTTTTTAAAACAACGGCATAGTTTCCATTTACTTCTTTTGGTTGCCATACAATTTTATAAACTGGCAATACTTTTTGTAAATTTTCTTTTAAACTGTCTTTGTAAATAAGTTGGTTAAAGATGGCAGCATCTTTACTTGCTATAAAATTTATTTTTTCGTTTTTTTTGCATGCAGAAAAAAATACCAATAAACAAATTGTACAAACGAAACATAAAGACTTTAATACTTTCATCATTGTTTTTTTAAATTAATTTCCAAAGCCATTAAGTTACAGCTGAGGGTGGAACACACACAGCGGCTTAGAGCCATGGCGGGTAGTGTCCTACCCGCCACTCTTTATCATCTTTAAATTAACTACATTTAATTATTTTCTAAATATTATTTTATTAGGATTTACACCAGGTGCAACACTAAACGAAAACTTTTTTACACCTGCACTGCTAAAACAAGTTATACTCCCTGCATTTATAAAATTTCCTGCATCTGCAATATATACATCTCCAGTAAGCTCCTCTACGTTTACACCATAACTTGTTGCTATGTTATTACCATCAGTAATAAAATTATTACGCACAATAATATTTAATGCAGTGTTATATAATTTTACAGTACCACCGCCATAGTTGTTGTATAAATAAGCTAAGTCTCCTACTATGCGAATATGGGAATAGCTAAAGTTGGGGCCTAAGTTTATTCCATTTGCATTAGTACTTCCATTTATAATGTGTATTGAAGGAGCTATGGTACTATAATTACCATAAGCACTCACAAAAATATTACCAGCTTGGTTTATTTCTACTTTATTAGGGTTTACACCTACTTTAATTTT
>JAYVID010000104.1:0-19577 GCA_043770525.1 Ferruginibacter sp. | reverse complement strand
AAGACATTTTGTAAGTGTTATTACAGATGCGGCTGATACATATGGTTCAAGAGGAATTATGTATGGACTGTTAGGAGAATGCCTCGAAAAAAGAAATATAACTTACAAACAACTTATAATAAGATTTGTAGGCTTGTTTGATACTGTTTCATCATTAACGGTGTTAAAACTTGATCCACGACCAATAGTAAGTAATGTACAAGAATTAGGTTTAAATGATTTATATCTTGCACAACAAGTTGTTCACTTTACTGCTTTAGATGAACATAGAGATTTTTTTGGATTAACAAGAACACACAAGGGCATTCAGAAAAATTTTCCGGGTGTGCATTCAGATATTGGAGGTGGATATAGACCAGGAGAACAAGAAGTTGTAGAAAACTTAGAGGAAGCATTTGAAAGTAGGGAAATTGAATTGATTAATCTAAAAAAAGCTTTAGTTGCTGAGGGTTGGTATAAAAATACAGAACTAATAATGAAAGAGTATACAGTAAGTACTGGCGAAGCTGGTTATTACACCGTTAAATATTTAAGAGGCTCTAGAACATTAAAAAATACATATAGTTTTATACCATTGCATTTAATGGCAGAATTAGCATTTTTTAAAAAAAATGTTCCCATTTTAAGAGATCGTTTAGAAAATCGATATTCTATTAATAAAGACCCTTTTTTGGTAAAAATAAAAAAAAGGATGGGCTTGTATGTAACAGGGAATGAAAAATTAGTTTTGCCGGAAGATGATTTAAGATTTTTAAGAGGTAATTATCTTCATTGGTCATCCGACAAAAATCCTGTTAAAGTGGCAAAAGGAAATGCCCCTGCAGAAAATAGGCAAAGAAGGATTTTTTAAATCTTAATAGATAATATTTATATACACAATAAAATACATAAAAAATAGAAACTATTTATAAAATATATAAAATAAATAATGGAGATAACTTGTTAAGCTTATCAAAAACATTAGAAAAAACAGTAGCTGAAATAAAAACATTTCATAATAAATATTGTGATGAAGAAAATATAATAATTGATGATATAAATAAAAAGATTAAAATATTTTATGTACACCCAAATACTGATGGTACAAAAATAAAACTACAAGAGCTTGTATTGCTAAAACAAGGAAAACTAGCTCCAGCGATACCCATAAACAAAAAAATATGCTATGGGGTTATTTATACTATCATAAATGGCGAAGAAGAAAGTACATTAAAGTACGAGTGCAGTGTACAATCAAAAGGGAAGTTAGAAAACAACATCGAGTTAGTAGAAATAGATAGACTTTCTACAACCTTTTTAAATGATGAAGAAGTAAACAGCATTGCAGATGAACTTGCTTATAAAACTGCTTCAATAATTTATCCAATTGAATTAGCAATATCTGCAAATGGAAACATAGAAGGAATAGGCAACATGGAGCTGATTAAAAAAAGATGGACTGAAAATAAAGAAAAATTATTAGAAGAGTATGAGGGTGATTTTATAGAAGAATATATAGAAGCATGTGAAAAAAGTTTGCTAGACGAATATGATTTATTAAATGCTTTAGATAATGATTATTTTTTAAATACTTACTTTAATAATATTCATATTGCTGAAAACAGCAATTTAGAAAAAAAAGTTTTCTTTCCAACACTATGTGATTGTAGAAAACTAGAGTATAAAGTAACACAGCAATTTGATAAGTATGTAGATGATGATAATTTTATTTGCATTACACAAAAAGGAGTTTTAAATGACGAAAGATCAAAAGTAGATTTAGAAGAGCGGCGTTATTTTCCTTTTTATAGTACAGCTGTTGTAAATAAAGAAAAAGCAGAGGGAAATTATAGAACGGTGTATTATCTAAACAAAGACTCAAGAATAATTGAACATGCTTTTTTAGAATGTGATATTAAATTAAAAGAAACATTAAAAAGCACAGTTTCTATATCAGTTTTAGAAAATAGTATTTGAAGCTAAAAAAATAAAAAGAAAAGCATGAGTGAAAAATATATAGTAGTTCATGGGGCCACTTGCCAATGCAAATTTAGCGTGGCACCACAAACAGATGAACTTAAAGTTTTATCTCAAAAAAAGGATTATGCAAATGACAAAGAAGGCACAAAAAAGCTAATAGCTACTGATAAAGAAATAGGACAAACACTTGTAAAAAACAGTTTTGGCAAATGCAAATTACAACCAAGTGGCAAAAGTTTTTTACCCTGCATGGCAACTATTACAAAATGGAGCAATGTTTACGAAGCCGTAGTAATGTCTAACGAAGGTAAAATTTTAAAAGAAGATAGTAAAGCTACTTGCCCAATTGGAGGACCAGATTGCATAACAATTGTAAACCATGGGCAAAAAACAGAAGGTAGTATCCAAAACATTAAAAATGCAAATACAGGTATTCATGCACAATTGAATCCGCTTATAAATATTGAAAAATTGATACAAAAACAACCAAATAATATTGGTATAGAAGATGCTGTAAAATAAATTCAACAATATAAAAGTAAATTATTTATCATGGTAAAGGGGATTAAAAAAATAATTTGGGATGGAAAAGATAGCAGTGCTACATTGGCAAACCTAACTATCCCTAATAAATTATTGGTAATAAACCCAAATAAAATGGCCTGGTGTAAAGTAGAAAGCTGGCATGCTGGGACAACAGATGCAGAAAAGAAAAAAGAAGTTACTTGGATGTTTCAAAACCAAGATAAAACAATAATTATTTTACAAAAAAAAACAGGGTCAAATGATTTATATGGCGTAGAATTACCTAAAAACTTATGTGGTTCTTATACTTATTTTTTAGATGCAAGTACAGCAGGTAAGTCTAACAAAAATGATGATGTAGGTTTGTATATTAGAGGCAATTGTAAACCTTTGGTTGTAAGTAGTAAATGGTGTATTACTAATGACGGTGCTGATGTAAGAAAAACAAAAGTTTTTTCGTACGGGCACATCGTACATCTTAACTTAGAAACAGAGGGATTAAATGGAGATATACTCACAATAGAAGTATATAGCATAAAATTTGGCGATGATAATTTATTTCAAACTTACACTAATGTTAAAGTAATTGATGGAGAAGTAAACCTTACCATTCAAAACACTTCAACATGGAAGGGTAAAGTAAAAAATATAGCAGACGTAGAAGAGTTTTATATTTATGTAAAACACCAAACTACCGGAAAATATATTTTAAACGCAAATAAAGATAAGGCGCATGCTAAGTTTTTAAGAATAAAGAACGAATTAGTTGCAAATGCACCGAGCCCTCCCGTAAATAATACAGCAGCAAAGGTTGGAATAACGAATATAAAGCCAGATAAATACGCTCCTTGTAAGTATGAAACCATTACTATTTTAGAAACTGAGAAAAAAGATGGTAAAATCAATAAAATAGATACCATAGTATTTGAAAATGGTAATTCTATAAAAGATATAATAACTAAAAAAGAAACCATTACAAAAACAATTCATTTTGATTTTAATGAAACAACTATAGACGGAGAAGAAACAAAAAAATTAACCAATGTTTTAGGATTTTTGTTAGAGCATACATATGCTACTATCACACTTCATGGGTATGCTTGTGTAATAGGTAAGGAAAATTATAATATGGATTTATCACAAAAAAGAAGTGATACCATAAAAAAATTCTTAGTAGATGGAAAATTAGATACCAATAGAATAATCTCTAAAGGCAAAGGTGAGATAAGCCCCACAGATGATAAAGACCAAGGGGATGATATTAAATATAAAAATGAAGAAAAAAATGTAAATGCAAGAAGGGTAGATATTATGTTTGATTATTGGGGTCATGATGCTAGTTCAATCATTTACGAAACTATAGCACCAAGTAGTAATAAAAATATAACTATAGATGTAAAAAATTATGAAACAAAAGCTTGCTTTAGAGAAAAAAATAAACATACAAAGAAAATAAAAATTACTTCGCCGCAGCAAATTACTATCGAAAAAGCAGTGACTCAATTAGAATTTCCAATACACTCTAATTTATCTAACCTCAATCCTGCTCCATTAAATTACATTTGGCCAAAGTTGAATTTAATTAATGGGATAAAAGGTAAATCTATAGACTCAGCAAACTATTATTATGCACATGTACACTCCTGTAGATATTTTTCAAATGGAGATCATGCAACAGTAATTGTAAAAGCTTATCCAGATATTAAGTGGGAGCTAGCCTTTGAACTAAAGATTGACTTAAAAAGTTACAGTCACACAAACATGCCATCTGAATTTCAAATATTTGAAAAACATCAAAAAATTGCTACAAAAGAAGGTTACAAAAGATGGAAACTAAATAAGGATGGAGAGGTACCAATTACTGTAGGTATAGGTCTGAAAGCAGAATGGGATGAAGCTCAACGAAAAGTAAGTTTGACAAAAGAATGGGAAAAAAAGACAGAAGTGCTGGCCAAGACTTTATCCAAAACAATTGAACTTGTCCAAAAAGGAATAAATGTTTGTAGAGGTGTAATGGAAAAAACGAGTATACCAGTTACTTTTCAAATAGAGTATCCAAAAATAGAAGCTGTTGGTGCTTGGTATCTTAAAAAAGAGCAAGGTTTCAAAGAAGTTGCTGTTGTAGGTGAAATTAGTTTTGGTGCAAAACCATTTATTGGTGCAAAAGTTACAATTGATTTAATAGCTGCCGCCGTAAGCGCTGCATCTTATGCCACAACTGGAAGTCCAGCTATTTCAAATATTGTAAATCAAGTGCGGAAAGCAGGCAAAAAAGTTGGTGCTGAAATTGCTGCTAATGCAGAATTTTATGGTAATATTGGTATAATGTTTAAAGATTTAAAATTAAATTCAATTAAAGGGCTTGAAGGTGGATTTTTAATGGTAGACGGTAAAATGGGTATGAAATTAATTATTGAAATAAAAGCAGGAAATAAACCTTGGCATAGTAAAAAGAAACCTTTGATAGAATTCAGCGCACTTGCAAGGGCAACAGGGGATGCGTATTTTGGTGGAGAAGTAAAAATTGAGCAAGATAATAATGGAATAACACTTGAACCAACTCTAAAGTTTTCTGGCTTAGAAGTTAAATTAGAGGCAGAAGTTACTATTGGTTGGTTTAAAGAATCCTTTGAAAAAAAATACGATGAAGTAGTTCCAAAAAAGGAAATTAAATTTGGAAAAACATACCTAAATTAACATATATGCCAGATAAAGAAATAAATAAGCCCTACTACGAATTATTCCCAAGTTTAAACACTTCGGCTATAATATTTGTAGATGATGTGCCAGTATTTAGTTTCTTAGGAGAAGAAACTAATGAGGGAATTTATGATGGTACCGTTCCTATAAATCACATATTATTACAAAGTGGCGTTCATGAAGTTGTTGGAAAGTTGTATCCAAGATTTGGACATAAAACACTTACCGAAAATGATGGCATAAATATTAAATTTAATGTAAGTGATTTTGATAATTGGAAAGAAACAAAACAAAGTTTTTTTCCCGAATTGAATAGCCCAGACGCTTATTTTAATGCAGATAAAAAAATAACTAGCGCTATAAACGGCTTGCCTACATTCGAAATAAAAACAGAAATAAAAACCGAATTACCCTATATTTTAAACGGTTGGCAAAAATCAATTAATCTTAAGACGTATGATAAAACTATTTTAAAAAATAAAGTATACGAATATTATATTCAAATTCATGCTATATTAGCTTCTGGCAATGCTTCTAAGTATTTAGAAATATCAAAAGAAAAAGAAGAATTACAAACACAAGCATTTTATTTTGATGAGAATAAAAAACAAGAAATAAGAAAAAGTATTGTAGACCTCTTTGCAAGAAATTTAGAACTTTTACCCATAAACGAAAATGAATTAATAGTAGAGCTTATGGGGTATGGAAAATTAGTTAGATTAACGAGGTTAGATGGAAGCTCGGCTTTACAATTTAAAAAAATTGAGCTTGAGAAAGAGAAAAAAATTGAGTTAGAGATAAAACTACATATGCGTACATTAGAAAAGGGATTTACTATTATTTAGTAGAGTAATTAGCGTAAGAAGATTAATAATTTTAGCAAGTAATACAAATTTTAAATCATAAAGATTTTATAGTATTATCATATCTTATCAGCTTAGGTACGAAAATTTATTATTTAAAATTTCGATATATAATGAAAAGAAGAGATTTTATTTTTGACCTAACCCTTAGTTCAGTAAATTTGCTTTTTTTATCTAATTTATCTAGTTGCAGTGCAAATAATACTTTACAATTAGATAAAATCATTGCTCAACCTGAGAGCTGGTTATTTAAAACTATATATTTTAAAAAAGAAGGTAATACTGATTTTGGTTATTACTTATATAATCAAAATAATTTTGAACATAAAGTGTATAATGGTAAGCAGGCCATTGTTTTTTACAAGAATTTTAAAATTATAGGATACATCATTCAGATAGAAGGAAATGATGCAAATAACATGTACATAAAAGCTATTTCAAAGTTATTTGGAAGTTATAAAATTAATTTTGAAAATGATTTTGGTAAGCAATACCAGTGGCAAAATAAAGAAAAATCTATAACACTTACTTATAATAATAACAGCAATCTACCAAAGCTTTCGTTCTATTCAGAAATGTTAAAATAGGCGTACTCTTAAATAAAAGTCTATACCTTTTAAAATTTTATACAAAGCTATAATTTTGAACTATAGCTGTTTCACTTTTTATTCATAATTATAATACTAATGTAGTTTATTAAGACTTTACAAAAGTCTTACGGAAAAATGTATTTTGTATTTTGTAAGTAAAAATCCTAAAAAAGTGAAGTGTATAGTGTTCAATTCATAGGCAATTCTTCATTCGAGTATAAATGTTTTTAAAATTGTATGGACAAGTGTTTTAATATCTCTATTTTCATCTCAACTCTTCTTACTTTTTATGGACGGGTAGTGCCATATCTTCAATTTAGTGGTTTGCTTATTAAGTTGAGTTGATTAATCGCTTTGCTTAAAAAATATAATACCATCACCATATTACAATATTAAGTTTTTCTTGTTTACGTGAGGCTTACGATTTTTTTTTCGACTTGTTTCCAAAATACAATTGCCTCTTTAGACTAATATTAATAGCTACATAGTATTATAATTTATACTCGAATAATTGTTGTATCTTTTAAATTAACTCTCGTATAAAACTGCATATTATTTGTTCTCTAAGGGCAAATTCCTTCACTTTCAATTTATATTACCGTTTCAATAACACAGTTACAATTTATACAATTTTATACTTTTATTTCTTTTGCAACAGCATCCTAATAACCACGCCTCTTATGAGTTTATTGATCGAAGGCTCGAATATTTTGGATGCTTGCTTCAAGATTTTAAATTACTGTATACACCCTTGCTATGGACTTAAGATAATTCTGCAACGCTCGTTAGGGAAATGCACACTATGAGTAAAATATATTCCAGACATACAAAAAGAGGCTATTTCAAAACAATGAAAAAGCCTCTTTTAAAAGTAGTTAAGAAAAAATAATTTAAAAACTATTGTTTTACAAAAGTTGTATTCTTAATGATGCCTTCATTTATAACTTGGACTATATAAGTACCCTTATTTAGTGCTTGCACATCTATACTAATTATATTTCCTTTTGTGTTTTGGGTAGTGCTAATTAGCTTTCCTGTTGCATCCAATATTTTTACAATAATATTTTTGTTTGTTATCATTTCTTTATTATTTACCGTAATATTTAAAATATTTGCAACTGGGTTAGGAAAAATGCTAATTGAAGAAACACTTTCTTTTTTATCTTTTACGGATAACTGGGTATTTTTTTCTAAAACATTTTTATTGAAGTTACAAAAATCAAAATAACTTAAAATTTCTTCTGCATTAATAAATCCATTGCCAGTTTTAAAATCAAAACCATAATCAAACCCTGGTGTGCTTGGATCGTCCATATCTGTAGTACTATTTATGAAAGCATTTTTTACATAAAATGGAGATAGTTGAAAACAATTAGAAGCTTCTAAACACAATGCTGCAACAGCTGCTGCATGTGGGGCTGAGGCAGATGTTCCAAAAAAGTTTGGTAATCCATCTCCATCTGTATCCTGATTAAAAAACGAAGTATTGCCATTATCTGCAGCAACAATTTCAGGTTTGAAACGTCTTTGAAAAATTCTACCACCGAATCTATTGAACAAAATATCTAAACCACCTTTTGATGAAAAATTTTGAATAATATTGGTCGGAGAGCCAAACTCCACCGTTTGCCTGTAATCTGCTGCTCCAACTGTAATGGCAGAGCGAGCGTTCGCTTGACCTGTAATGGTAGAAGAAAAATAGCCTGGTATATCTTGTAAATCATTAAACAATCCAATGCCTCTGTTGAATATTATTTTTATTTTTTGTGTATTTATACCACTTTTTTTAAGGACCACTACACGTAAAACATTACTTTGGGTGTTATTCTGAAAAGCAACTTGTGTAAAAGGATCATCCCCAATATCATTAAAAGTATTACTAGCAATTGTATTAAAATTATCATCTAGAATAAGAATATCTAAGTCTGTTCTAGCTCCAAAACCACCACTTATAGATTTGTAAGGCTGTGTCCATTGTAATGTAATAAATGCACGATTACCAACAGGGCAAGAAATTGGTAAATTATCTAAAGGCTCTGGAGTATTACTACTAAAATTCTGCAAGATAAGAGGGGTTTGACCTTCGGGTGCAAAATTAAATGGTTTAAAATTGAATTCGTAAGAATTACTAGCAGAGTTTGCAGCACTTGTAAAATAGCTTACCCCTCGGCTGGTTACTTCTTCAACAGCCCTTGCTAATATGCCATCTTGAAAATAAGGTTCATCAAAATATGTTACATCATCTACAATTATTTTACAACCAGCATCTGCCAAAGCCTTTATTCCATTGGCAAAATCAGCGGTGCCACCAAAAGCCGTGTAAAAATATATTTCTGCACCGGGTGCTACATCATGCACAATTTCTGCCATAGCTCTACCTTCATCAACAAAATTGGGACTTTGAGAAAGGGATAAATCTTTTAGTACAACAACTGGTTTCACAAATCCGGCTGGGTTACCTATACCTGGCAATTCACCTGCATTTACACCTGCAACTGCCCCACCAAGTGCATTATAGGTGTCTGACAAAATTCCAACTTTTATACCATGTCCATTTACACCAAAATTATTTCGAGCTATATCTGCTCGTATGGCTTTGTCTGCCTGGCTCTGTACTACTCCGCTGTTTAGTATGGGTTTGTAAGCTGGCTTTGCCATCATTATGGTAGTAATTTCTTCTAATAAATTAATCTTAGAAACTTCAATATCAGCATTAATAAAATTTTCATAAGCTACAATGTCTGTCAATCCTTTTGAAGTTAAAATCTTTACTAATTCAGGTACATCGTTAATAGAAGAAGCTATAATTTGTACCCTTATTTTACTCCCTTTTGTAATTATGTTAGAAAAAGCATCTGTAACATTGTTCTTATTTTTTTGTATAGTGGGTATTTTTTTTTGTTTGTATAATTCCATTAATTCATCAGAAACCCTAATATTTCCATCTGTATTTACATCTCTACTTTTTTGGATGTTCTCTAATGCTGTTGGGTTCATTTTTTTATATGCACTACCTTTACTTCCTGGGTATTTTTGTTGTGCAAAGCCTACAATACTAATTAGCAAGCTTATAAATAAAATTGATAAGTGTTTGTTTAAATACATAAAATTGTTTTTTTAATTTAAATAATAGATTACTTCTTTATAATAGAATAATTAATGGGTTAAACTATTAAACAAAAAGTTTGTCTCACATAAAAGCTATAAAAAATATTTTTTGCACTAAAACATATACTATAGCTTCAAAAGCAGCAGAAATTTTACCGGTTAAAATTCAAGTAACAATAATCAAATCTGATACCAACTTAAAAATTATTTGTATCAAAAACCTATCATAAATTGGGAAATAGAATTTGCAAGTAATTATTTTGGATAGTTAGCAATGTGGTTTTGAGCATATTTTACTGCACTATGTTTTTTGTAACAAAACCAAAAAATCTATTCACTACATTATTTTACATCTTTTATACCCAAATAGGATTTCAACCTATCAATTCACACCTTTTTTTTTATAAAAGCAATAGAAACTCCTTCGAGGTATAGTTTTTGTGAGATATTTGTTTTAACCATACAATCATAAACCACATGTATGTCTAAGTCTTCATCCAATGATTTACATGAACTTATTTACTCCTTAAGCACGGGTGAAATAGTATATTTTAAAAAATATGCTAAACGTTATTGTGAAAAAGAATCTGTATACTTAAAACTTTTTGAAAGCATAAAAGCTCCCGAAATAGAAACTGCATCCACTTCATTTGGAATTAAAAGTGTATTAAACAAACAACGTTTTGCAGAGCATAAATGGTATTTATACAACCTAATTTTAGAATCTTTAACTGCCTATCATAAAAATAATAGACTAGATTTTCAAGTAAGAGATATGATAAGTAAGGGAATAATTTTGATGAATAAAAAATTATTTAATCAAGCATTAAAAATAATAGAGCAAGCAAAAGAATTAATACAAAAAAATAATTTAAACTATGTAAGTAATGAAGTACTAGCATTAGAGGGCACATTAAAAATGGAGATATTTAAAGAACCTAATATTATTAACTATTTTAAAACCTTATTTACAACTTGCAGAAAAAATACAAAGCAAATGGATAACCTCACAAACCTGCTTGAGGTAAGGTATGTGGCTAAAAGTTTGTATGGAAAATATGGAATACTTGCACATATTGTAGATAATGAAACATTAACCTATTGTGAAAATAAACTTAAAGAGATAAATAGAAATGAACTTACACTGATTGAGCAAATTATATATGATAGCAATACTGTAAACCTTTATGCGTATGGAAAACCCGAAATACATTACCATACTGTATTTACAAGGCTAAAAGATATATATGAAAAAAATAAAAGTTTTATACAACAACATACACATAACTATTTGTACATGATTTCAAATAGTATTGCTCGTTATATAATTTTCAATAATATAGAAGAAGCAAATAAAAACTTAAGCATATTAAAAGAAACAAATAAGAGAAATGGTTTATTTAGTGAGCGTTATTTTAGTACATTAATAGATACCAACATATTTTTCTATGAGCTAATATTATTATTAAAAAATAAAAAAATTGAAATAGCTTATGAAAGATTAAAAAATATTGATTGCAGTTTTAATAAAGATATTGAAACCTTACCTACAAGAATACAACTTCGGAATTTTTATTTATTTGGACTAATATTTTTTTATAATAAGCAATATGAGCTTGCACTTGATTGGTTTAACAAAATTTTTGTTCAAACTACTTCAAGGCTAGATCTACAATTACTAGCACGCATGTATGAGATAGCCTGCCATGTGGAGTTGAAAAATCATTTATTAGTAACACACAAACTTATAGCGCTAAATAGATTTTGCAAAAAAGAACTGAGCAGTATTTTACAAGTAAAAACTTTTATTAAGATTATAAAGCAATTTATAGATACAACTACTACTTACAAAAATTTAAAGACTAAAAACAGCTTAGAAACAAATTTAATATCGTTATGCAAAATAGAACACATAGACGAATTTGGCTTTGATATTGTTATTTATTGCATAATGAAAAATAGTCATACCACATATTCAGATGCCCTAGACCAGTATGAATCTTAAATGTATTGTTAATAAAAGGGTAGAAATTTGTAGAAAAAAACTTAAATAAACAACTTTAAAATATTACATTTTTCAAAATTAATATTTTATTAATACCACAAACCTTTATACAATTTATTAAATAACTAAATCGAAAGACCCTTTTCTCTAGCCCCATTTCTTATAAAAGAATCGGCTGCATCAGTTCCTTGTCTACAAATTTCATCTATTGGTAAATTATATTTTTTTGTAAGTGGGTGGGTGTTATCAATAGCCTCGGATACTCCAAATTCATTTACAATATATTTTTCTTTTGACTGTGGCACGCAAGATGAATCACCAAATAAACCAACTTTTTTAGGATTTGAAACAGGATCTCCACCTACACCTCCATGTGAAGTATTAAAGGATTTAGCAATATATTCTTCTACACTACTCCCGTACTTAGTAGAAGAATTTCCAAACATATTTCTAGAATTCACTTCATCACCTCGCATGGCATGATAAACATATTTTACGTTTTCAATAATGGTACTATCAAGACATTCATTTCTATCTACAGAGTCATACATCCCCATAAAATAAACCTTCACAATAGGGCTAAGCATCTTAGCAAGTACAGTGGTAGCCATTGCACCTCTGCTATGTCCTACTAAAATAATTTTTACATCATTGGTAGTAAGCAACTGTTTTTTACTATCAGTTACTACAGTAGCTACGTTTTTAATAGGTATATTATAACTATTATATTCATTGCTTCCACTTCTGCCACTATAGTATTCAGTCCTTTTACAACTGCTTACATCAAACATTTCAAATGCACTGTTTTTGGAAATACCTTTATTAGGAAATTTCAATTTTAAGCTACCAATAATAAAATCCAATGCCTTTTGTATAATTTCCTCTGACTCTCTATCAATCACATTATCTGAAGTACCATTGTACCATTGTTTCGTAATCCCATTTACAGCACCTCCTTTAAAATCTTGTACAAATTTATATGTATGGCTATTACTTTTCTCAGTATTTAGCCAAGTTCTTGAGCCTGTTCCATCTATTCCAACAAGTATATAATTGTCCATATCTCTATAGTTTATAAGAACTAAACAAACATTGAACCAAATTTATAGTTTTTATATTTTCTTCAAAAAAATAAAATATAATTGGTTTATTTTCTTGTGCTATTTGCTTTAAATCTATATTTAACTAGGATTAGGTATGCAATACAGCTATTCAATGGTCTTTATTGTGCAATTCTTTTAACGAAAAATGTAAAAAAGATTTTCTCTAATAGCATGCTTTTTTTGCAGCAGCATTTCTAATTTGTTCTCAGAGAAATGAAGAAATATGCTCAGTATTGTTTTCAAAAGTGTAAGTATTCCTTTATATTACCGTTTATAAATAATTTATTAATTTCTTACATTATCTTTATAATAAAAATGAAACTAACTTTATCAATCTTATTTTGTTTTCTTTTTTATTTATCTAGTTTTTCACAAGGCAGACCAGCAAATGAACTTTTTGAAGAAGCTATTGCAAAAGCAAAAAAAGAAAAGAAAAATGTCTTTATCATATTAACTGGTACATGGTGTGGCCCTTGTAAATACTTAAAACGTGGACTTAAAGATGATTACACAATTCAATTTTTTGATAAAAACTATGTAATAATAGAGTTGCATAGTAGCTATGTAGACAGAAAAAAAGGAATAGCAAATGAAGGCGCAAACAAACTGATAGCAAGCTATGGAGGCGATACAACCGCTATACCATATTGGATTATTGTAAACCCACTTAAAAAGAAACTACATGGGCAATTAGATTTTTCAGGCGATACTCCAGATTTAAAAAAATTTATAAAAGTATTAAAAAAGACTTCTAGACTGAAAGATTTTGAATTAGACATTATCCTAGAAAGGTATAGGCAAATAGCATTAATGGTGCCTGAGGATTAGGTTTACAATCTATTTTTCCTAAGTAAAACTTTCAAAGTAAATATTAATATTACAAAATAAGTTTTCGTAAATCATCATAAAACCTAGGATACGATTTATTAATAGCATCAGCTTCTGTAATGGTTATATCTCCCTGTGCACCCAAAGCAGCTATTGCAGCAGCCATGGCTATTCTATGATCATGATGTGAAGAAACAGTAGCCTCATTTATCGTACCACCTTCTATTATCATGGCATCATCATCTTGCAAGGTTATTTTAATGCCCATTTTACCAAAAATATCTTGCAACGTTTTAGCTCTATCACTTTCTTTTGCAGCTAGTCTGTGTATACCATAAATTACAGATTTACCTTCGCAATATGCCGCCAAAGCCACCATTGGTGGAAACAAATCTGGACAATCAGTAGCATCAAAAACAAATGGCATCAATTTATTTTTTTTAATTACAATAGCTTCTTCAGAAATACTTACATGCGCTTTGCTCAATTGCAATACCTGCAAAATTGCCTTGTCCGCTTGTGTAGAAAATACATCCAATCCTTTTATAGTTACCTCCCCTCCTATAGCTCCTGCCACCAATAAAAAAGAAGCACTACTCCAATCCCCTTCTACAGTGTATTGCATTTTTTTATTATCGCTATTTGTTTTTGGGTTAATAATGAAACGCTCATAATTATCATGTTCAATATTGAAACCAAAATGTTTCATGATGTGCAAAGTGAGGTCTATGTAGGGTTTGCTTTTTAAATCTGTCACAGTAATTATACATTGGTCAGTCGCTGACTGACCAACTGCAAATAATAACCCCGTAAGAAATTGTGAACTTAAAGAACCATCTATCGTAATATCGTTTGGTTGTAATGGGCCTTTTATTTGCAAGGGTAATTTTCCTTGTGCAGAATTTATTTCAATCCCTAACTGTGGAAAAATTTCATCAAAAAAATCCATAGGTCTTTTTTGCAAACTACCTTCCCCAGTAATGTTTATTGTAGTAGATGATAATGCTGCAATAGGTGTAAACATTCTTATAGACAAACCACTTTCGCCACAATTTATATTGGCAGCTGTATTATTATTTGCAGCAAAACCTTGGGAAATTATTTCTAAAAATCCATCTCTAGTATAAACTTTTGCACCCAATTGTGTTATAATATCTAGTGCCGCTTTATCATCATTACTTATACCTCCGTTGTGTATGGTTGTAATACCATTATGCAAAAGCGCAGCGGCACAAGCTCTTTGCATACTGCTTTTAGATGCAGGCGCAGCAATTGTTCCATTTATTGTAGCGGGAGAAATAGTTGTAGTCATTATAAAGTTTGGTCTAATAAATCTTGTAATTGTACGAATGATATTTTTTGTACTTTAGCTTCGCCAATGGTATTAAGCAATACAAAATTTATTTCATCACCTGCTCGTTTTTTATCTTGCTTTAGTAGTGATAGTACTTGTGGTTTATCAATTTCAAAATTGAAGGGCAATTCATATTGCTGCAATAATTTTATTAATCGATTTTTTGCATCCGAATCAAAATTATTTATTTCTTCAGATATTTTTGCCGCCATTACCATACCAATACTTACCGCACTACCATGTGGTATTTTATAAAGATTTTCTATAGCATGGCCAAATGTATGTCCAAAATTGAGCATGTATCGCTCCCCTGTTTCATGTTCGTCATTTTTTACAACTTCCATTTTAAGGTCTACATTATCTTCAATAAGTTTAGCTATGGCTTCTTTATTATTAATATAGAAATCAATCGTATGTTTTTCTAATACATCAAACATAGCTGCATCTTTTATACATGCATGCTTTATAATTTCTGCAAAACCATTTACCCATTCCGCCTTAGGCAATGATTGTAAAAAAGAAAAATCGTATAAAATAAATTGTGGTCGATAGGTAGTACCCACCATATTTTTATATACACCAACATTTACTCCATTCTTTCCGCCAATGGCTGCATCTGTCATGCCCAAGATAGTAGTAGGCACCAACCCAAGTTTTATACCACGCTTGTATACGCTTGCTACATAGCCTGCCATATCTGTAACTACGCCACCACCTACACCCACAAGCATGTAAGACTTGTCAATATCTTTTTCAAGCAATTGATTTATTATCCCATCAATAGTTTGTTGTGTCTTATTTTTTTCTGTGCCATCAATGGTAATAATGCTGTATCCTTCAAACTTATTTTTGTGTAATGCAAAAACAGTTTCATCAGTGAGTATTACGATCTTTTCTTTTTGATGATAGTCGATTATATTTTCAATATTCGCATCCATTAAGGTTATTACTTTTCCGCCTTCTAATGCCGTTTCTATTATTTTCAAATGTTTATTTTTTTATTTTGCTTACAGATTATGCTCAAAACACCAAACCATCAATAATAATATTCTTAAAAAAATTACCCCTTCAACAGTGCCCCCGTTTCATTCATTACTTTATTTTGATGGTTTATACTTTCCATGTGTACGGCATCAAAATATTTTACTAAAAACTCTTTGCTTAATGTCAATTCATTTCCTTTGGTCAAAGCCCTTTCCAAAATATCATTCCAACGAGCTGTTTGTAATATGGTAAGGTTGTTTTCTTTTTTATATTCCCCTACTTCATCCGCTATTTTCATTCTTCTGTTTAACAAAGTAAGCAATTCATCATCTACTTGGTCTATTCTTTCTCTCAATAATGATAATCCAGTATTATTATCCGTTTCATTTTTTACCCGCCATACCAAATCGGATAACATTATAGATAAAACTGATGGCGTTATTTGTTGTTTTGCATCACTCCATGCATTATCTGGGTCTCTATGAGACTCTATTATCAATCCTCCAAAATCTAAATCAATACTTTTTTGTGCTACCTGTTGTAGTTTATGCCTGTTACCACAAATATGAGATGGATCACAAATCAATAACATTTCTGGATAACGCCTTTTCATTTCTATAGGTAAATGCCACATTGGTGCATTTCTATATTCGGTGTTTCCGTAAGAACTAAACCCACGGTGTATCATACCTATATCTTGCAAGCCTACTTTTTGAAATCTTTCTAAAGCACCGCACCACAATTCCAAATCGGGGTTTATAGGGTTTTTTACCAATACTGGAATATCCACTCCCTTCAAAGCATCTGCTACTTCCTGCACGCTAAAAGGGTTTACAGTAGTACGTGCCCCTATCCATAAAATATCCACCCCATGTTTTAATGCAAGTTCCACATGCTGAGCAGTTGCTACTTCTACCGTTGTAGGTAACCCTGTTTGTTTTTTTGCTTCCGCAAGCCAAGTAAGCCCAATTTCTCCAATACCTTCAAACAAACCAGGTTTTGTACGTGGCTTCCAAATACCTGCTCTCAATACATCTACTTTTCCAGTTGCTGCAAGATCTGTTGCTGTTTGCAGTACCTGCTCTTCTGTTTCTGCACTACAAGGCCCACTAATTATAAGCGGTCTTTTGTTCCAAATATTCCTCAACTGATCTTTCATTGTTGTTTTTTATTTTATAAAAGCAATTAACTTTTCAATAAATAATACTCTTCTCTTACAAAGTTATCCAAACAAATTTTGCCTTTTCAAAATAGTTAAATTAAGAAAGCCATTCTGAAAAATCAGAATGGCTTTGATATCTTTAAAAAATATCTATTAAGATTTACTTAATTACTTTTTGATTGCATCAGTAGCACCTTTCACAGCGTCAGTTGCAGCACCTTTAACGGCTTCAGTACCAGCTTTAACAGCTTCAGCACCAGCAGCTTTAACAGCTTCAGTACCAGCTTTAACAGCTTCAGTACCAGCAGCTTTAACACCTTCTGTCATTTTGCTAGCAGCATCAGAAACAGCACCACCAGTTGTTGGAACAGCAGCAGTAGTGTCAGTTGCTTTTGCACCACCAGTAGTATCAGCTGGAGCAGTTGCAGTTGAATCAGTTTTAGGAGCATCAGCGTTTTCAGCTTTTTTCTCTTCGCAAGAAGCGAATGCTACAGCGATAGCTGCGATTGCAAGAAATTTTTTCATTTTGTAGTTTTTTTTAAATTTTAAATTTATAATTCAGTAATTAATACATAAATGAAAAAAAGGTAACCCAATAAATAAAAAAATATTTAAAATATTTTTTTTGGGTTACTAATAGCTTTATTTTGTATTAACAAATAAGTATACATAGGTGAGTAATATAGAGCAAGACAGGATTTTATTGGAAGGAATAGCTGCAGAAGACAGTAATTCTATAGAGCAATTGTATAAACAGCACTATAATATGGTGCAATCTATGGTTATTGCAAATGCTGGTAGTAAAGATGATGCTGCAGATCTTTTTCAAGAAACTGTAATTGTATTGTTTGAAAAACTAAGAGCAGGAAATTTTGAACTAAGTTCATTACTTAAAACGTTTATTTACTCAGTAGCTAGGAGGTTATGGTTAAAAAAACTGCAGCAACAACAACGTTTTACTTCTCAACCAGATGAATTAGAAGCAATTGTACCTGTTGAAGATGAAATAGAGCAACATATAAAGTTGCAAAACGATTTTACTATTATGGAAACATCTATGGGTAAAATAGGAGAACCTTGTAAAAGTTTATTGAATGCATACTATATGCAAAAAAAAGATATGAATACAATAGCAACTGAATTTGGTTATACAAATGCAGATAATGCTAAAACACAAAAATATAAATGCCTTGTGCGACTAAAGAAACTCTTTTTTGCACAATATAAAAATGGAGAATAATGGAAGATACTTTATTAATGGATGCGGCTGACCGCTTTGCAAAAGGCGAAATGAGCTCCGAAGAGAAAATTTATTTTGAAGAATTAAGAAAAAATAACCCAGAGCTAGATCAGGCTGTAGTGGAGCAACTTTTCTTTTTAAATCAATTAGATGGTTACAGCAATATAAAAAACTTTAAAGCTTCTTTAGCTGCTGTAGAAAGTAAGCTAATAGGTGAGAAATTCATTAATCGCTCAGCTTTATCTGAAACTTTAAGTACAAAGGGGAAGTTGGTTTCTATGTGGCATAGATACAAGAAAGATATTGCAGTAGCAGCCTCAATAGCTGGTGTTGTTTCTATATTTATGGCTACAGCTGTATCATCTGTGCACAATAAAAACGGAGAAATAACACAATTGGTTGAGGAATTTAAGAACGAGAAACAGAAAAGAAAAAATATCGAAAAAACTGTAATAGAATTGCAAGAAGGCGCAAAACCCGCTGTAGCTACTACAAGTATAGATGCACGTTTTAGAGCTACTGGTTTTATGATAGATGCAACTGGCAATTATATAGTAACCAATGCTCACGTAGTAAAAGAAGCTAAAAATCATCTTGTTGTAGAAAACATTAAAGGAGAGCAGTTTATTGCAAAACAGGTATATGTAAATATTGAACAAGATTTAGCCATTATAAAAATTGTTGATTCAAACTTTAAAAAACTTCCTACACCTCCATATACTATAAGAAAAACTGGAGCAGAGTTAGGCGAACAAATATTTATGATGGGGTATCCTAAACCTGAAATTGTATACGAAGAAGGTTATGTAAGTGCAAAAAATGGATATAAAATGGATACCGTTTATTGTCAAATTAGTACATCTGCAAATGAAGGAAATAGTGGCTCACCAGTAATTACCAAAAATGGTGAGTTGATAGGTGTTATAACAAGTAGAGAAACCAAAGCTGTTGGTGTAGTATTTGCTATAAAATCTGCCAATATTTATCGTGCAGTAAATGAAATTAAAAAACAAAAAGAAGACGAGAAAATTAAAATAACTTCTGCTCCTGCATTAAGTGGGCTTAGCAGAGTAGATCAAATAAAGAAAATGGAAGGTTATGTTTTTATGATAAAAGGTAACTAAAGTAATTTTTTAAATTATAGAAAAAAGCGTTC
>JAYVID010000103.1:0-4327 GCA_043770525.1 Ferruginibacter sp. | reverse complement strand
AGATGTAGAGCCGGGCAAAATAAAAGAATTAGATGAGCCTACTTTTTATGCATTAATGGCGCATAGCGAAAAAATACCCTTCAATTAATTTCATAAAATAAAATGCTAGTTGTACATTCATTATACCAAAACAAATGAATGGCAAAATCGTACAACATACCCTTGTGGAAATCTTCGCCATTTGTACGACTGGTATTGCCCTTAGTAATGGGTATCGTTTTTCAATGGTATATACAGATCCCATTCATCACAAATGCAATTTGTTTAACCACACTCATCATTACTTTATCAATCTTTAATTTTTTACCAATAGGTAAAAGGTACAAATACCGATGGCTGCAAGGGTTGTTTATAAATGCTATTGTATTTTGCGTAGCTATTTTTCTTTGTTGGCAAAAAGATATACGTAACAATAAAAACTGGTTTGGAAACTACTATAATGAAAGTACCACTTTAGTTATAAAAATAAATGAACCCCCAATTGTAAAAGATAAATCGATAAAAGCAGATGGTATTGTAGAAGCTATTATTCAGAATGGCATAACACAAAAAGCTGAGGGGAAACTTTTGATTTATTTTTCAAATGATGACAGCATTGTAGCACCAACTTATGGCGACAAAATATTAATACACGGAGGACTACAAACAATAAAAAATGCAGGAAACCCTGGTGGGTTTAATTACAGCCGCTACATGATTTTTCAACAAACGCTTCATCAAGTATATCTAAAAAAAGACAAATTTTTTTTACTAAATAAACACAGTGAAAACAAGTTGTATTCCTTTATATTTTGGGCAAGGGAAGCAGTAATAAATACGTTGCAAAAATATATTGTAGGCAATAAAAAAGTAAGTGGTATTGCCGAAGCCTTGCTTATTGGTTACAAAGAAGATCTTGATAAAGATGTGGTGCAAGCATACAGTAATACAGGCGTGGTGGATATTATAGCCATTTCGGGCATGCACTTGGGTTTAATTTATTTGGGTTTGGTTTGGTTGTTTTCAAAATTGCCATTTATAAAACGCTCTACTATTACAAGGGTAGTTCTAATACTAGTTTGTTTGTGGCTATTTAGTTTAATCACCGGAGCATCGGCATCTGTGTTGCGAAGTGCAGTAATGTTTACTTGTATTATTATTGGTAAAGAATTTTATAAACAAGCCAGCATTTACAATTCGTTGGCATCCTCTGCGTTTTTATTATTATGCTACAATCCTTTTCTGCTGTGGGATGTAGGTTTTCAATTAAGCTATTTTGCGGTTGGGGGCATTGTATGGCTACAAAAACCGATACAAAACTTGTACTATACAAAAAACAAAGTGTTACAATATTTATGGGAAATGTGTTCCATTACCATAGCGGCGCAAATACTCACTTTGCCTATTTGTGTTTATTATTTTCATCAAATACCAACCACCTTTTTATTTACCAATTTAATTTGTGTACCACTTTCTTCTGCTATTTTGTTTGCAGAAGTTGCTTTAGTAATATGTGCAACTTTCCCGCCTGTAGCAATATTTGTAGGTAAGTTTATTTATGTACTTACATGGTGTATGAATGCGTTGATAGATATTTTTAACAAACTACCACTTTCATTGCTTGATAAAATTTACGCTACAGCACCTACCACGTGGGCTTTGTATGGCTTTGTATTTTTATTGGCAGCAGCACTTTTAAGAAAAAATAAAAAGCTGATGAAGATGGCTTTATTATGTTTGTTTTGCTTTGTTGGAATATGGGGTTTTGGAAAAATACAATTAATGCAACAAAAGAAAATGATTGTGTACAATGTAAGTAGGCATACAGCCATTGATTTTGTAAGTAGTAATAAATATTGGTTTTTAGGGGATGATGAATTTAGGCAAGAAGGCGTTTTACAAAATTTTAATTTAAAACCTGCTAGGGTTTCTATGCAAGCAGCAGAAAGTATTGACACTTTAAAGTCATTGAGTAACAAAAATAGGCTTTGGCAATTTTACAATAAGTCTATAATGATAATTGACAGCAGCATTCTATTTGAGCCTACGGCAAATAAATTAAAAATAGATGTTTTGCTGATATGCAAAAACCCAAAAATACGAATCGCAGATATTGCTGCATCTATAAGCCCCGCCAGCATTGTGTTTGACGCTTCTAACAGTCTGTGGAAAATTGCACAATGGAAAAAAGAATGCGAAGAACTACATTTGCAATACTTTATTACAGGAGAACGTGGTGCTTTTATTTTAGATGTAAAATAGATTTTCCAACATAATAGTACAACAAAGTTTATATAATTTTTAACCTTAGTGTCACTTACCGTCTTTGAGACTTTGTGGCGAAAAAAAATCATGCAAAAAAAAATACAATCAGCACTTATTTCAGTTTTTTATAAAGATGGTTTGGAAGCAATTATTCATGAATTAAATAGGCTTGGTATTACCATTTACAGTACAGGTGGTACACAAGAGTTTATTGAAAAACTAGGTGTGGCTTGTGTTCCTGTGGAGTCTCTTACATCTTATCCATCTATATTGGGTGGTAGGGTAAAAACATTGCACCCAAAAGTATTTGGTGGTATTTTGGGCAAAAGAAATGATGTGGTACATGTGGGAGAAATGAAAGAACACGCAATTCCTGAAATTGATTTGGTAATTGTAGATTTATATCCTTTTGAGGAAACTGTGGCGACGATGAATAGCTCTGCCCTTCAGGACGGGGAAGTAGAAAAATTAATTATTGAGAAAATAGATATTGGTGGGCCAAGCATGATACGTGCTGCTGCAAAAAACCATGCTGATGTAGTTGTGATAGCAGCAAAGAAAGATTATACCGCATTAGAAAATTTATTAAAAGAACAAAAAGGCGAAACAACAATAGAGCAGCGCAAAACCTTTGCCATTAAAGCATTTGATGTATGTACGCATTATGATAATGCAATATCTTCTTATTTTAATGCAATAGAAGTAGCCACCCCTTTCAATAAAGAAAAGAGCTCATTGCGCTATGGAGAAAACCCACACCAAGCAGCTAGCTTTCATGGAGACTTAAGTGAAATTTTTACTCAACTACACGGCAAAGAATTATCGTATAATAATTTGGTAGATGTGGATGCGGCATTGCAATTAATCGCCGAATTCAAAGAGGAAAAAGCCTCTGTGTTTGCAATAATAAAGCATACCAATGTATGCGGTGCAGCTATAAGAGAAGATGTGTCAAGTGCATGGCTAGCTGCACTTGCTGGCGACCCAGAGAGTGCTTTTGGTGGAGTGCTCGTATCTAATGCCGAAATAGATGAAGCCACAGCAAATGCTATAAACGAAATCTTTTTTGAAGTTTTAATAGCACCATCTTTTAATGTAGATGCATTGCAAATACTTCAACAAAAGAAAAATAGAATTTTACTACAAGTAAAAAAATATCCTGCACAAAAGCTGCAAACAAAATCTTTGCTTAATGGTGTATTGATACAACAAACAGATGAAGGCAATTTTGCAGAATGGAAAGAGGTGGGAGGGAGAGAAACAACGGTGGAAGAAAGGGCATCTTTAACTTTTGCAAATATTTTATGCAAGCATTTAAAAAGCAATGCCATTGCTTTGGTAAAAAACAACCAGCTTATTGGAAAAGGCTGCGGGCAAACTAGCCGTATAGATGCCTTGCGAAATGCAATAGATAAAGCAAAACAATTAGGTGCAGATACAATAGGGGCTGCACTAGCAAGCGATGCATTTTTTCCGTTTGATGATTGTGTACGCATAGCACATACCGCAGGTATTGATGCTTTTGTACAACCAGGCGGCTCCATGAGAGATAATGATAGTATAGAGTATTGCAAAGTAAACAACCTTGCCATGGTAATAACAGGTACAAGACATTTTAAACACTAATAATTTTTCATTGCCACAATCTGATAAAGCAAAAGGATATTTTGCACTCTTTATTACAAGCTTCGTTTGGGGCACTACTTGGGTGGTGAGTAAAATAGGTGTGGGCGAAATGCCTGCGCTACAAATGGCATATTTACGTCAATTTTTTGCAGGTGTTTTATTTGTAGGTTTTTTTATGTTTTATAAAAAAACGCCCCTGCCTACAGCAAAACAATTTCGTTGGCTTTTATTGATGTCTATCATAATGTTTTTATCAGCAAATGCACTTAGCACGTGGGCTATAAAATTTATTCCAGCAGGCCTTGGTGCACTTATAGGTGCATTGTATCCCTTATGTGTTGTTATTTTAGAGAGGGTTTTCTTTAATAGCAAACGAATGACAGCTATTACATTTTTAGGTTTATTTTTGGGTATTGCAGGCATTGCAATGGTTTTTTACGAAAACGCATTTTCTGCT
>JAYVID010000102.1:0-5653 GCA_043770525.1 Ferruginibacter sp. | reverse complement strand
AACCCATTTCAACTTTTAGTGGCGGTTATATTATCTGCACAGTGCACAGATAAACGGGTAAATTTGACTACACCAAACATATTTGCAAAATACCCTGATGCAAAGAGCATGAGTAAGGCAACAATTGAACAACTTTTTGCGTTAATAAAAAGTATTTCTTACCCAAACAACAAGGCAAAACACCTTGCTGGTATGAGTAAGATACTTATTGAAAAATATGATGGCATTGTACCAATGACAGTTGATGAATTAGTAGAATTGCCAGGTGTAGGAAGAAAAACAGCCAATGTAGTGACATCTGTTATTGATGAACAACCAAATATGGCAGTAGATACACATGTATTTAGGGTGAGTGCAAGAATTGGGTTAACAGTGGGTGCAAAAACACCTATTGCTACTGAAAAACAACTGATTAGACATTTGCCTGAGGAATATGTTTATAAAGCCCATCATTGGCTTATATTACATGGCAGATATACTTGTGTAGCAAGAAAACCGAAATGTAATGAATGTAGATTAACCCTAGTATGTAAATTTTATAAAAAATATGAATTAGACTACTTAAAAAGTCAACAATAATACCGTTATTTGTAATAATTAATACGCACACCCTATAAACATGAGAAAACTATTTTTTATTTCGTCTCTATTGGTAATGAGTACGCTAGGCTATAAGCAAGCAGATGCACAATACTACTTTTTTGATGATACTTATTACGATAAACCTTGGTTATATGAAGCTGGCATTTCTTTAAATGCCATGAACTGCTTAACAGACCTAGGTGGTACAAAAGGTATTGGAAGAAAATTTGTAAAAGATTTAAATATTGGCTACACCAATATAAGTGGTGGTGTGTTCTTACAAGCAATGTATAAAAACGCTGCCGGTATAAGGCTTGAAGGAACTTTTGGTAAATTATCGGCAAATGATAAAGTATTGGCTGGCATTACAGACATAGCTAAAGAAAGATTTAATAGAAACTTAAACTTTAGAAGTTACATTACAGAAGTATCTGCAATGTTAGAAATTCATCCAACCTACATTTTTATAGATTGGCCTGCTAAAGAAAGTACGCCACCAAGAACTTCACCTTATTTATTGGGCGGTATTGCATATTATTCTTTTAACCCCCAAACAAAATTGGGAAACAGGTGGATTGACTTACAACCCTTACATACTGAGGGGCAGGGTTTTGCAGAAACTGGAAGAAAAGATTATTCCTTGCAACAGCTTAGTATTCCAATTGGTGCAGGCGTAAAATATGAGCTTTCTCCTCTTATTAATTTAAGAGGTGAGTTTATTTATCGTAAAACTTTTACTGATTATATTGATGATTTAAGTGCTACATACATAGACCCAGCTTTGTTTGATAAATATTTAGGTGCTGGAACTGCAAAAGCTACCAATGCAAAAATATTATATGATAGACAATTGGTAAAAGATCCAATTTCAACTAAAAGAGGCACTGAAACAAACAATGATGGTTATTTTACATTCAACTTAAAAATAAGTGTAATAATAGGTAGAGATAGAATTAGAAGATAGTAAATAGATATTAGACACAAGATATTAAACACAAGATATTAGACTAATAATAAAATGGCTTCGAAATTATCGAAGCCATTTTTATTTTACATATAAAAATATAATTAGTCGTCACTATCTGGAACTCCAAAAGGAATTCTTACACCTACGTTAAATAGTAAATGACTATCAATATTAACATCAACTACAGCACCATTTACCTGGTTTGCAGGTATTGCAATAGCAGCATCTGCAAATAACTTTACTGGACCTATTGGGTATATTGCACCAATACCACCATACATCATAAAACTAGAAAATCTTTCTTTATCTGATGCACCAGCTGGTAAAGAAAAGCCAGCAGGAGTAGAATTACCAGTAGATTTTTCAAAGAAAGACCCCATAATAAAAGATGCACCTACTGGTACATAAACTGATAAACCTTCTGTATTTGCTAATATGGAATACTGTGCTCCCAAAGAAATAGTAGAAATTTTTGTTACATTTTCTGTAGGTATAGTATAAGGAGTACTACCACTAAAAGATGAAAAAGAAGAAACCTCTTTTAATGGTGCACTATAAGTAAAACTTAACACACCTACTACTTTTTCACTAAATTGATATCCTAGGTCTACTTTTGCACCAACAATATTAATTTTTTGTTTAAAAAATGACATGTAATTTCCAGAAACAGCAGCAGACATATTGGCTGTATTAAATTGTGCTTGGCTATACAAAGAAGATAGCAGAGAAAATAATAAAATTGTTTTTTTCATATAGTTAATTTTTTGCAATAATAGTAAATAATGTAATGAAATACGTATGTGTATTATTGATATAAATAATAAATTATATATTGATTTTTAAAAAATTACTTTTTTTTAAACCATTGTTTTTAGGAAGAAAAAACATTTCACTTCTACAGATTTATTTGATACTCTAGACTTTATTTTTGTATCAGGTAACCTCTAACGAGGCTAAATACTTTTAGCCGGTAGTACAATAGAAGCGAAAAAACGGAAGAAAGTTATTTTAGTAGTAGCAAAAGATTCGTATGGGCAACATTTAAAGCAAATTGAATAATCTTCCTAAGATTTAGTTGGGGACTGGATAAAAATAAAAGAAAATATTTTTTAATAATATTATTTTTTAATTTATTTTAATCATTATCCCTATCCAATAACCAATGCGCACCTACACTCACACTTATATGATTAGGGAGTGTTTTAAAATAATTTATATCACTGGCTGCTTTAGTATCCTCAGAAGTTAAAAGCCAATAATAAGCAGTATTAAATTTTACACCAAAGCCACTGTTTACCTTATAAGTGGCACCAACCCCTATTCCTGCTGAGTAACCCAACGGTTGTGTCTGTACATTTTCTTCTAATCGAGATGTGCTTACAGGAGAAGTTGTAAAAGTAGTTTTTCCATAAAGTGGAATAAAAATACCTACTGATAAATCTACAAAAGGTAAAATTTTGTTGTCTTCATTTCCATTGTCTAAAATATAATAAGCTAGATTATATCTCCAAGCTACGCTAGTAGGGGTTTTTCCAGAAACCGATACAGGCTGAACTACTTGTGTACTACCAGTAAAAATATTTGTAGTTGTATTATATTTAAACTTGTTTCCAAAATTAAATCAAGGTCCCACCAGTGAAACAAACGTTTATCTGAACGCTCTTTACCATACCCAAAACTAAAACCCGTTGCAACTCCATTGCCCCCACCAAGCAATCTAGTTGTCAATCCTAAATCATAAGTCCTACCTTTTTTTCTTAAAAAGCTTGCTTTTTTATATTGTGCATTAGCACTTATAACTGATACAAATAAAATAGCAAATACAAAACCAGTCTGTACGATATTTTTTTTAATAAGTAATTTCATTTTTATTTAATTGAGTTAAAAAATATATTAATCTTCATCTTTGTCTATCAACCAACGAATGCCAATATTTATAGATAGATGATTCGGGATTTCTACAGTCTCAGAACGAATACCATTACTAGAAATGAAATTGGCAGGTGAAATATTATAAGCAGTTGTAAACTTTAAACCTAGCAGTTGTTTTATTTTATAAATTCCACCAGCACCAATACCTCCCAAAACATTACCTTGTTCAGATGAATTATCGTTAAATCTTCCCCCTAGTCCAATCAAATAATTTAAGGACCCAAATATAAATGGTCTTATTTTTTTCTCATCTTCTTTAGTTACAAAATATGCAAAATTATATCTGTAACCTAATGTGCTGCTAGATTTTGAAATCTTAAAAGTAGTAATAGGCACATACGTTGTACCATTAAACATTTGTGTTGTGTAATTGCTGATGTAATTATTTCCATTAACATATTCTAAGTCCCACCAATGAAATATTTTTTTTCCACTTTTTTCTTTACCATGGCTAATGTTAAAACCACGTGCAGAGCCAATACCGCCACCAAAAAAACGAGATGTTCCACCTAAAGCAAATGTTCTTCCTGCTTTGGAAAAAAAACTTGCTTTTTTATATTGGGCTTGTACATTACTGAAAGCAAGTACCAATAAAATTGTAATAATTTTTCTCATTTTTTTTAGTGATTAGTTTTTTTAATCATTTTCTCTTTCTAACAACCACCTAAAGCCTATATTTAATGCAGGGTGGTTAGGTATAGTTACAAACACCGAATTGGGTAATTTAGCATTGTCTTCAGTTTCTAATGAATAAATAAAATAATAGGCTGCTGTGGCTTTTAAAGCTATTTTTTTATTTATTCTATATACTGCACCTGCACCCAACCCAGCTCCCATTCCTAAATTACCTTTTTCTTCTAATCCCTTTTCTACAGAACTGTAATTTGAACTAGGAGAAATTGTATACCTCATTGTACCACCTGCACCTATATAGGAAAGAGAAGCAGATACAAAAGGAAGAATTTTTTTATCTTCATCTCCGTTATTGAGTAAATAATATGCTAGGTTATATCTATAAGTAAAAGTAGACAATGATTTTCCTGAAACAGTTACTGGTGTAAATTTTTCAGTATTTCCAAACCCTGATTTTGCAATACTATTATAACTAAAACTTGATTTTCTTTTGTATTCAAGATCAAACCAATGAAAAAGCCTTTTGTCGGATCTTTCTTTTCCATAACTAAAATAAAATCCTAGTGTAGGTGAATTTCCACCACCTAAAATTCCCATAGCACCACCTAAATCATACGTACGCCCTTTCTTATTTAAAAAGCTTGCTTTTTTGTATTGTGCTTGCACACTTGTATAAACTAAAAATAGAATGAAGATAAAAAAGATTTTTTTCATAGTGATAGAATTGGTTTGTGGTTAAAAAATTAAGTTACAAGTATTTTTTATAATTTGATGTGTGAATAAAATATTAAGTAGTTGTTTTTATTTTAACAGCTCCATTTTTATCATTTCTTCAGCTATCTGTACCGCATTTGTAGCAGCGCCTTTGCGAAGGTTATCACTCACTATCCAGCAGTTAAGTGTTTTAGCTTGCGATTCGTCTCTACGTATTCTTCCTACAAAAGTTTCGTCTTTGTCATGTGCTGTAAGTGGCATTGGGTATATAAAATTTGCATCATCATTTTTTAAAACCACACCTGCAGCATTCGATAATATTTTTTTTACTTCTTCTAAATCAAAGTCATTTTCAAATTCAATATTTACACTTTCGCTATGCCCGCCTACTGTAGGTATACGCACACAAGTAGCCGTTACTTTAATATTGTCATCACCCATTATTTTCTTTGTTTCCTTTACCATCTTCATTTCTTCTTTGGTGTAACCATTTTCTAAAAAAGAATCTATATGTGGTATGGCGTTCATATCTATTGGGTATTTATATGCCATTTCCCCTTCTATACCATTGCGCTCATTCATTAATTGTGTAACAGCTTTTACTCCTGTACCCGTTACACTTTGGTAAGTACTTACTACTACTCTTTTTATTTTATACTTATCATGCAAAGGTTTTAATACTACTACCATTTGAATGGTAGAGCAATTGGGGTTTGCTATAATTTTATCGGTGCTTGTAAGTACTGTTGCATTTACTTCTGGCACTATTAGTTTTTTACTTTCATCCATGCGCCATGCACTGGAGTTATCAATAACAGTAATGCC
>JAYVID010000101.1:0-11731 GCA_043770525.1 Ferruginibacter sp. | reverse complement strand
AGGTATTTTGGAGATAATTTATTTGAAAGATTGGTGGTAGCTTCATTGCAAAAGGCATGGCATAGTAGCTAAACCAAATAACGGACAGTCATTAAATATCTATAGCTGCATCACATCCTACTTCGGCATTTATTATTAGATAGTTTCTTTTGTTTTTATTGTCAAAAGATCCATCAATATAAAGTAGTAAATAATTAGGTTCGGTTTTAGTTTGTGCAAAACTAACAAGCGATGATAAAATTACAAAAATGCCTAATAAATATTTCATAGATTAATTTTTTATAAAAAAATGTAAATGATGAAATATAATAACTATTGAAATTAACTTTTTTGTTGCTAAAAAGTCCAACAGTATTTCATCATAATACAAGTTAATAAAAACAATTAATCATTCACTTCCGGCATTTCAAAATTAACATTTCTATACAAATCCTTTACCGTTATTAGCAAATCGATAGAGGTAGTGGTAAAAGTATTTGCCACATTTTTATATTCATGCAGCACCCAACTACCATCTACTTGCTTATCGTATTTTTCTACCAATGTTTCTAAGCTAGAAATAAGAATGTATTCTTTTAAGCTTTCAATATCTCTGTACAATTTAAATTTTGCACCACGGTCGTAGTCTTGGGTGGTTTTAGATAAAACCTCTATCAAAGAAGGATTGGTTACAATATTTTTTTTATTTGGTAATGTTTCTATTTTTCCACAAACGATTGATAGATCTGGGTAAGTGTATAGTGAGTTTGTTATAGCATGTATTTTTAAATCACTAGGGAATATTTGACATTTATCCCCTTTTCTCAAATACTCATCAATTAGAGACATAGTGTTTCTCGTAATTTGATTATGTTCTATAGAACCTCCCTCCATTGCAAAAATCTCTCCTTTGTAAAATTCATTTTTTTCTAAAGAAGTTTCTTCTAGCTCTAAATATTCTTAGGCGGTATATTTTAAAACTGCAGCGGCATTCATAATGTTTCTTTTAGTAAACATACAAAATATTAAAAATCTCTCATCATTTTCAAGCCAAACGTTTTTAATTTTTCAGTTTCTAGTCCATATCTAAAAAATAATCCGATGGACATTACTTGATTTTTTACAGGGAAACGTATACCAGAGTATAGCATAGGTCCATAAGTATTAATATTCAATTTCTTTTTATCATAGGAAATACCAACATATCCATAACTAAAACCACCACCAGCAAAATAACCGAAAGTACTTTCATTTTCTTTTGTAGATTTTAAACCACTATTGTAAAACAAACCCAAAGAAGCATCACCCGCCAAATACAACCCAGTTGCATCATTAATTGGGTCACTAATTGTACCCAAGCCAAAATCTATTGGTAACCCTATACTAATAGAAGAGTTTTCAGTTTCTTTTAAATTGTATCTTACAAAATAATCTCCTGCACCATGAAAGAGTGATTGATTTTTATTTACTGTTAAAGGTCCTGCGGGACCATTTACTTTAACAGTTTGTGTAATTAAGTTTGCACTAGCTCCCAAACTGTGCATAATTTTTTGAGCACTTGCAATTAAAAAGAATAAAGAAATAAATATTGAAAAAGAAATGTGACGAGCCATAACAATTAGTTTTTGATCTCTATAAAAGTAATGGATTTTCTCAATAAAGATATTATCCTAATTCTATTACCGTTATCTCTGGCAAAATACCTACCCTACCTGGGTAGCCTAAAAAACCAAACCCACGATTTACATATAACTTTTGCTTACCCTCTTCATACAAACCACCCCATTGCTTGTACACATATTGTATAGGGCTCCATTTAAAACCAGGTATTTCTATACCAAATTGCATACCATGTGTGTGGCCGCTAAGCATAAGGTCTACATCGGGATAGGTGGTTTTTACTTGTGCATCCCAATGGCTAGGGTCGTGGCTTAAGAGTATTTTAAAAGGATATTTTTCTGTGCCTGCATGTGCTTCATTCATTTTACCATACTTAGGAAAACGAGCTTTTGCTCCCCAATTTTCTATACCCAACAAAGCAATTTGTTCTCCATTTTTTTCTAGTACTTCATGCTCATTCATCAGTAATTTCCATCCAAGCTCTGCATGTACTTTTTGTAAATTTATTAAGTTCTGCTCTTTGCTTATTCCTTCTATTGGCCATTTTACATAATCTCCATAATCATGATTGCCCAAAGTAGAGAATACGCCTAGTGGTGCTTTAAGTTGGCTAAAAACATCCATATAATCCTTCATCTCTGTTGCTTTATCATTTACTAAATCTCCAGTAAACAAAATTAAATCTGCATTTTGCTGCATAATTAAATCTATACCATGTTGCACTGCTTTTTTATCCATAAAACTACCACTATGTACATCACTTATATGTACTATGCGTAAGCCTTTAAATGCTGCTGGTAAATTATCAAAAGCAAGTTTGATATTATTTAGATGGTATTTATATTGATTGCTAAAGCCATATAACAATGTACCAAAAAGCGAAGAGCCTGTAGCAATACCCAACCAGCTAAGGAATACAGAGCGGCTAATGCCATTATCGTTCATGCTATCTAAATCGGTATTATTAAAAAATAATTTACCAACTAAAAATTGAATACCTCTTCTTAAATCATCTACCAAAAAGAAAATAAGTGCCACCATTTTGGCTATAAATAAACCGATAATGATGGAGAAAAGATAGGTTCTAATTTTTCTACCTAAATAACTATGTTCGGTATAAATAAAAAGTAAATATCCAATTACTGCTAAGATAGTAATACCCCAAAATATGCTATAAACAACTGTTCTTGTTTTTGGAGAAAGATTTTGTGACACTGTTTTTACTGCTTGAAAAATATACAAATCAAGCAGCAGCATCATAGATAAAAAAATAATAACTCCAAGGGAAGAACGCATATTGAAAGGTTGAAAGTGGTAAAGTTGAAGGTTTGAGAATTAAAAATTTACAAATTCATCCAATTGTGCATTAATCGTTTTTAGTGTTCCAGCATCAGTTATTTCTCCTTTTTCGTTTAGCAAAGTATGTATGCTGCTTAGGGGTAATCTATTAGGATGTACCGTCATTTTTACGTGCATAAGAGCACCGGTAAAATGTTCCATGCCTCTTAAATTACCTGCACGCCCACTTGCTACACCTACAAGCAATGCTTTTTTATTTGGCCATACTTTACCCACATCACTATTATCTATCAACAATTTTAAAATACCGGGGTAAGAGCCATTGTACTCAGGCAACACAAAAATAAATTTATCAGCTACTTTTAAAAAGTCGTTTTCTATTCTTTCAAATTCGGTTGTTCTTTCAAAAATATTTACATCTTCCAAAGCCAATAACTTGCTCTCTATATTTTTTTCTTGCAATAATGTTTGATATTGTTGCGCTACTTTTTTTGTGTTACTTCCTTTTCTGTTTGTACCTGCTATAATTGTTATCATGTTTATTGTTTTACCTCACCCTTCCCCCTCCACTTCGTGTAGAGGATTTGTGCGAAGATGTTAGCGAATCTTTCGTTTTTATTTTTTGGGGCTGTGAACAACTTTAACTCTTTTGAACATTTGTTCGGGCTATTCGTTCCTATCTTATTTTGCTTCAAAGCCAAGCAAAAAAAGGATATCCACTTCTATCCCGCAGCCATTCAATATTATATCTTTTCTCAACATTTTTGCAAAACATCTATTTAACAATTAAACAATCCAACCATTTAACAATTAAGCAGATTTTGCCCAAAAATGCCGAAGTTTGCAAAATTATCCTCATAAGTTTATATTTGGAGGAAAATCTATAAAATTTCACAAATAAATAGCGCATTTCGCAATGGCAAGAATTATAGGAGTAGCAAATCAAAAAGGTGGTGTAGGCAAAACCACCACAGCAATAAACCTTGCTGCTAGTTTTGCTATATTAGAATACAAAACATTGCTTGTAGATGCTGACCCACAGGCCAATAGTACAACTGGTATTGGGTTTGACTTACAAAATATTACCAAAAGCCTATACGACTGCATGGTAAACGAAGCCACAGCAAGTGATGTTATTTTAAAAACAGAGATGGCTCATTTGGATCTAATCCCTTCTCATATTGACCTTGTAGGTGCGGAAATAGAAATGATAAACTACCCAAACAGGGAATCTATTCTTAAAAATATAATAGAAGCAGTGAGAAATCAATACGATTTTATTGTAATTGATTGTTCTCCATCGCTTGGTTTGATAACTGTAAATGCTTTGGTAGCTGCGGACAGTGTTGTAGTGCCTGTACAAACCGAATTTTTTGCACTAGAGGGTTTGGGAAAATTGTTGAATACCGTAAAAATTGTACAAAATCGTTTAAATACAGATTTACAAATAGAAGGAATATTGATGACAATGTACGATGGTCGTTTGCGTTTATGCAACCAAGTAGTAAGCGAAGTACGCAGGCATTTTGATGAAATGGTTTTTAGCAGTATCATACACAGAAATACTAAATTGAGCGAAGCACCAAGTTTTGGAAAGCCAGTAATTTTGTATGATAGCGATAGTAAAGGCGCAGTAAATTACTTAAACCTTGCCAAAGAAATTTTGCAGAAGAATAATATGACGAAGATAAGTGAAGCAGAAAGGCAAATAGGCAAATAGACAAATGAGCAAATATGCAAATGTGCAAATGTGTAAAATACTCTAGCCTCATAATGATATAATAAAACAGTTATTTATACAAATTAAAAAAATGAAAAATGAAAAGCAAATATTTAAATAGATAAAAACTTTATTTTTAATTAAAATCTCAAAGTTGCTATTTGCATATTTGTACATTTTCATATTTTCAAATTTCTTTTATGAGTTTATCAAAAAAAAACGATGCCCTAGGCAAAGGAATAAGAAGCCTTTTACAAAATATTGATACCGATCTTAAAAATACTGCCGGCTCTTTAAAGACAGAAGTAGTAGAACAGAAAGTAGGTGTACAAAGGGTTGCGCTAGATAAGATAGAAGTAAACCCCCATCAGCCTCGTAAAGATTTTGATGAAACTGCTTTGAGTGAATTGGCGGCTTCTATAAAAATGCACAATATTATACAGCCACTTACAGTTTCTGCTTTGGCAGGAGGCAAATATAGATTAATAGCAGGTGAGCGTAGGTTTAGGGCTTCTAAAATTGCAGGCTTAAAAGATGTACCAGTTTATGTAAGAGAAGCCAATGCAGATCAATTGCTAGAGCTTGCATTACTAGAAAATTTACAAAGAGAAAATTTAAATGCCATAGAAATTGCATTGTCGTACAAGCGCCTTATGGAAGATTTGGATTATACACAAGAGCAAGTAGCTGAGCGTATGGGCAAAGAGCGTAGCACAGTTACCAATTACATTCGATTGCTAAAATTACCACCAGATATTCAAGTAGCTGTTCGTAATGGAATAATTAGTATGGGGCATGCAAGAGCATTGATAAATGTAGATATGGTAGATAAGCAATTGTTTATTTTTTCTGAAATAAAAAACAAGCAATTATCTGTACGCCAAACAGAAGACCTTGTACGTAAAATGTATACTAGTGGTGGAGCTGTTAAATCTTCTGTAAAGCCTAGTTTGCCTCCAGCATTTAAAAAAATAGAAGATAATTTAGCATCTACTTTTAGTACTAAAGTAAAATTGGTGCACAGCAAAAAAGGAAATGGCAGTATTACATTCGATTATTTTTCGTTAGATGAATTGAATGGGCTATTAGATAAGTTGAAGATTAATGTAAGCTAATGAAATATGTTTTTATTGTTTTATTGTTTAATTGTTTGGTAGTAGCTGCACAAAAAAAAGTTGTAGTACAAAGAGATAGTGTTATAACTATTAATACAAATAATATTAATAAACAATCATTAGACTCTGCTTTTCTTAAAAACTACAAACCAAGTATTGCAATAAAACGCTCCGCCATGCTACCTGGTTGGGGTCAATACACCAATAAAAAAATTTGGAAAATTCCTTTTGTTTATGCAGGTATTGGAATACCAGCATATTTGTTTTTTAAAAATAAAAAGGAATTTAAAGAATCCAAATTAGCGCTAGCAAATGCAATAGATGGCAACCCTGCAAATGATATAGAAATACCACAACCTTATTATACAGTAAGATTTGACCCTGATAGAATTCGTAATTTTAGAAATGAAGTACGCCAAAATGTAGATTATTCTGTATTGTTTTTTATAGTTTTTTGGGGCTTAAATGTTGCCGATGCTGCAGTAGATGCTAATCTTAAAACATTTGATGTAAGTGAAGACCTCAGCTTAAAATTTAAAGCAGGCTATAGTGAACTGGCAAATACAAACGGTGTAAGTTTGGTTTTAAAAATTGGAAAGCATAAGTAATTTTTTAATTGAATCATTTTTCTTAATATTTAAAAATCTTAAAACTAAATATACTTTTGAAAATAGCACTAATAGGATATGGTAAAATGGGTAAAGCAATAGAAGAAATTGCATTACAAAGGGGGCATGAAATTTCACTAAAAATTTCATCAGCAAATAAAGCAGAACTTACTAAAGAAAACTTACAACGTTGCGATATAGCAATTGAATTTACCAACCCCGAAAATGCAATAAATAACCTTCATACATGTATAGATGCACAAGTGCCTGTAATATGCGGTAGCACAGGGTGGGTGGCAAATGAGGAAGAAATAAAAAATTATTGCACTGAAAAAAAGGGAGCACTTTTATTTGCAAGTAATTTTAGTATTGGGGTAAATATTTTTTTTGAAATAAATAAAAAACTGGCTGCTTTAATGGCCAATCAAATAAACTATAAAGTAGCAATAGAAGAAATACACCATACTCATAAAAAAGATGCTCCTAGTGGAACTGCCATTACCATAGCACAGCAAATAATTGCTGAAAGAAAAGACAAAACAAATTGGACTTTAGGGGAAGAAAAAAATGCAAATGAATTAAGTATTGTAAGCAAAAGAATTGACCCTGCACCTGGCACACATATTGTTTCGTACTGTTCTGCAATAGATGATATAACCATTGTGCATACTGCACATAGCAGGCAAGGTTTTGCTCTTGGAGCAATAATAGCCGCTGAGTTTTTAGTTGATAAAACGGGAGTATTTAGTATGAATGATGTTTTGAAGAATCATTTATAAAAAAATATCAGTATACAATACAAAGGTCATAGAATTGAAAATTTGAAAACTTCCTACATTAAATTATAAAATAAAAAGAGGCTGTCTCTTACTTTTGAGAAAGCCTCTTTTTATTTATCTTTCATTTTTAAAGTGAATAAGAAACCCTTGCACCAAATGCACCACCAAAATTGCTATATCCAGTATATTTTACCAAGGCTTCAACTTTGTCGTTTATTTTAAAACCTAGGCCAGGAGCATAGGTAAATTTTGTAGCACCAACTTTACCAGTAAACAAACTTACTCCCAATTGAACAGATCCAAAAAAGTTGTCAGATATATAATATTTTCCGCCTGCTAATATTGGAATCAAAGTGTTTGATTGGTTTTTTAATGATGTACCAGGTAATTTTCTTCCAACAAATTGTTGTATACCAGAGTTAGCGGTTATCCTCGCTTTATCATTTATTTGATATTCTAATTGTGCAGTTGCGCCATAAGTAATAGAGTACGCTGAGTTTAAAATTCCAGTTGCAAAACCAAATTCTGCACCTACGTTGAAGTTTATTTTGCTATCGTTTTTTTGTGCTTTTGAGATAGTAGACGCACAAATTATTAAAATTAGAACCATCAATTTTTTCATAATTTTTTTTTGCAAATGTACAGTTTGAAAATAATATTTAGAACAAAAATGTCATAAAAATACAAAACCCCACTAATGTGGGGTTTTGTAAACGTTATCAAAAAATTTAGAAAGTATAAGCTACTCTCAAACCAATTGTACTGGTAGAACCACCATTTGCACTGTAACCTGTGTACTTTAATAAAGCGTCAATATTTTCAGTGAATTTGTAACCAACACCTGGAGCATAAGTGAATGTAGAACTACTTTCACCGCCGCCACTTGCAGAAGCTATGGTTAAACCCAATTGAGCAGAACCATATAGTGCATCAGTGAAACTATACTTTACTCCTGCTAAGACAGGAATATATCCAACATTACCGTACTTAATGGTTGTAGCAGGTACTGTAACACCCCCAATTGAATAAGCAGGGATAGTTGTAGATTTTCCGCTGAAAGAAATGTAACCTGCATTTAGTGTAACTGCAAGGGATTCCTTAATTGTGTAATCAACTTGGGCGGTACCACCAATTCCAAAACTTGAAACTTTACCAAAATCACCTAATGGTAAAGCAGCTTCAATACCAATGCTGAATTTCAACGGTTGGTCATCAGAAGAACTCTTTTGTGCACTTACATTAAATACTAAAGCTGTAACAGCAATGCTTAAAATAAATTTTTTCATACTTATATTTTTAGTTTTTGTAAAAATAATAAATCTCTCATAATTAACAAATTAAAAGTAATAAAATAAAAGTATGCAAGTGTATTTTTAACATTTGTGTAGCAAAATATGTATATTATAATAAATTTTCCAACATATCCTCTACCATTCCCCCCAAATTAAATTCTTCTTTCCAGCCCCAATCTTTTCTGGATTCTGTGTCATCTATACTTTGGGGCCAACTATTGGCTATTTGTTGTCTACTATCGGGTTTGTATATAATATCAAAATCGGGTACATGTTTTTTTATTTCTTCAAAAATTTCTTTAGGCGAAAAACTCATACCGCTGAGGTTATACGAAGTTCTCACTTTTATACTACTTGCATCTGCTTCCATCAATTCAATAGTAGAGCGAATTGCATCTGGCATATACATCATAGGCAAATAAGTATCTTCTTGTAAAAAACATTCGTATTGCTCTTTATCTTTTGCGGCATGAAAAATCTCTACAGCATAATCAGTAGTGCCTCCGCCTGGCTGACTTTTATAGCTTATTAAACCTGGGTAACGAAGACTGCGAACATCTACACCGTATCTATTAAAATAATAATTACACCAAAACTCACCTGCATATTTACTAATACCATACACAGTAGTTGGTTCTATGATCGTTTGCTGTGGGCAGTTTTGCTTAGGGCTAGTAGGGCCAAAAACTGCAATACTACTTGGCCAATAGATTTTATGTAAATTTTCTTCTTTAGCAATATCTAATACATTTAGCAAGCTAGCCATATTCAAACTCCAAGCAAGGTTAGGATTCTTTTCGCCGGTGGCAGATAGTATTGCTGCCAATAAATAAATTTGCGTAATACCTTGGCGAATAACTTGCACATGTAGCATTTCTTTATTCATCACATCAAGGCTTACATAAGGGCCTGTGCCTTCTAGCAATGGGTTTTGCTCACGCAAATCACTAGCTATTACGTTTGCATTGCCATATATTTTTCTAAGCGCTAGTGTAAGTTCTACGCCTATTTGACCACTAGCGCCTATTACTAATATTTTTTCTTTTACCATAGTACGTATTTTTATTTTGCAAATTAAATTTAATTTATTGGCACATACAATTTTTAAAAATTATTGCTTTATATATTAATTTACGTTTCCCAAAAATTAGCACATTAGCATATTAGCTAATTGGCTAATTTTGCTTTATGAACGAACTCTTCAAAAACCAACAATACAGTAAAAATAATTTTTTTCTTATAGCAGGGCCATGCATTACCGAAAGTGAAGAAATAGTTATGGAAATAGCTGAAAAAGTTGCTGCTATTTGTAAGCGATTAGAAATCCCCTATATTTTTAAAGCCTCTTATCGCAAAGCTAATCGTACAAGTGCCAATAGTTTTACAGGCATTGGTGACGAAACATCTTTAAAAATAATACAAAAGGTAGGGCAAACTTTTAATATACCTACCACTACAGATATACATGCACACGAAGAAGCGGCCATGGCTGCGGAGTATGTAGATGTGTTGCAGATACCTGCTTTTCTTTGTCGCCAAACAGACTTATTGGTAGCTGCAGCAAAAACAGGTAAAATTATAAACGTAAAAAAAGGTCAATTTGTAAGTGGTCCATCCATGAAATATGCAGTAGATAAAATTGTACAAGCAGGCAATAATAAAGTGTGGCTAACAGATAGAGGAAATACTTTCGGCTATCAAGACCTCATTGTAGATTATAGAAATATTACTTGGATGAAAGAAATAGGTGTGCCAGTTGTAATGGATTGCACCCATTCTTTGCAACAACCAAACCAAACAAGTGGTGTTACAGGAGGCAATCCATCATTAATAGAAACAATAGCCAAAGCTGCTGTGGCCACTGGTGTTGACGGTCTTTTTATAGAAACACACCCTAACCCTGCTGAAGCAAAAAGTGACGGTGCTAATATGTTACGCTTAGATTTATTGGAAGCTTTATTAGAAAAATTGGTGAGAGTAAGACAATCAATTTTGTAAAATTAATATCATAAGCATACCATCAGTTTACATAATTTAGCAGTAAGAATTTAATTTATAATGAGTAGCAGCGAAAAGAAAAAATTAAAAATACCTGTACTTAAAAGGGTATTTGCATTTGCTGCACCTTATAAAAAGAAATTTTATTTATCTATTTTTCTTTCTATTTTTTTAGCATTACTGGCACCTATAAGACCATTGCTTATACAGCTTACTATTAATAAAGGTATTGGAGAAAAAGCTATAGGAAATTTTATGGATAGCCCAGGTGGTTTTATTATAGAAGTTACCATTATACAAATTGTTTTATTGCTCATAGAAACTACCTGTCGTTTCTTTTTTACATTTACCACCGCATCGCTAGGGCAGAGTGTAGTAAAAGATTTGCGCATTACTACCTACAATAAAATTGTACATCTTAATCTTTCACAGTTTGATAAAACACCTATTGGTACACTCACTACAAGAACGATAAATGATATAGAATCTGTAAACGATATTTTTAGCGATGGGCTCATTCCCATCATTGCAGATATGCTTGCAATCATTTCTATCCTTACCTATATGTTCATTACAGATTGGAGCCTCACATTAATTTGTTTGGCACCTTTTCCTGTACTCATTATTGCCACTTATTATTTTAAAGAAAGTGTAAACAAATCATTTATAAAAGTTCGCAATGCAGTTGCAGCGCTCAATGCATTTGTACAAGAGCATATTACAGGTATGGGTATTGTGCAGGCGTTTGCAGCAGAAAAAAGAGAACAAGAAAAATTTGATGATATCAATAAAGAGCATCGCAATGCAAATATTCGTTCCATTTTTGCTTACTCAGTTTTCTTTCCTGTAGTCGAGCTGGTATCAGCATTGTCAATAGGTTTGCTCGTTTGGTGGGCAGGTATGCAAGCAGGTATCTCCACTGATAAAGCAGCGCAGGCTGGTGGCATCATTACATCTTTTATTTTGTGTTTAAATTTATTATTTCGTCCGCTACGGGTCATTGCAGATAAGTTCAATGTTTTGCAAATGGGGGTTATAGCAAGCGAACGTGTTTTTAAAATTTTGGATAACGAAGATGTTTCTGACAGATCAGGAAAATATATACCTGCAACTATAAAAGGCGATGTAAATTTTGATCATGTTTGGTTTTCATACATAGAAGATCGCTATGTTTTAAAGGATATAAACTTTACCATTAAAGCAGGCGAAACCCTTGCCATTGTTGGTCATACAGGAAGTGGCAAAACTTCCATCATCAGTTTAATAAACAGGTTATACCACATACAAAAAGGAAGTATTAAAATAGATAATACTAATATTG
>JAYVID010000100.1:0-5463 GCA_043770525.1 Ferruginibacter sp. | reverse complement strand
TAAGTATTCCATTTTAAAAGTTATTGGTTATGAGTTTTGGGTTACGAGTTACGGGTTTGGGGTTAAGAGATTCAGTTCGCAAATTAGAAGCATTTTGCTATTCAGAAAAAACTTTGAACCTTCAATTTTAAACCTTCAACCTTCAACATTAAATCGCTTCCATAGCTTTCTTCACACTTCCTTTTTCCAACAATAAATTTTTAGCTTTTTCATAATCTGTAATGCCTGCTTTTTCCATTAGCATTTTTGTACCTCTGTCTACCAATTTGTCATTGGTTAGTTGCATGTTTACCATTTTATTATCTTCTACTCGGCCTATTTGTATCATCACAGCAGTAGATATCATATTCAACACTAATTTTTGCGCCGTACCACTTTTCATACGTGTGCTGCCCGTTACAAACTCTGGGCCTACTACAACTTCTATTGGATGATCTGCATAAGCGCTCATAGGTGAGCCTGGGTTACAACTTATAGAACCCGTAATAATGTTTCTTGCTTGGCATTCTTTTAAAGCACCAATTACGTAAGGGGTAGTACCACTTGCTGCAATTCCAATTACAACATCCTTATCTGTAATATTATGTTCTACTAAATCTTCCCATCCATCATGCACACTGTCTTCAGCATTTTCTACAGCATGTTGAATAGCTTTTTCTCCACCAGCAATAAGCCCAATAATTACACCATAAGGCATACCATAAGTTGGAGGTATTTCACTGGCATCTAAAATGCCTAAGCGACCACTAGTACCAGCTCCCATATAAAACAATCTACCACCACCCAAAATTTTATCTTCTATAATTTCTACTAGCTTTTCTATTTGTGGTATTACTTTTTCTACAGCTTCGGGCACTGTTTTATCTTCTGTATTCATATTGATCAGCAACTCATTTACACTCATTTTTTCTAAATGTCTATAGGTACTTGTAGCTTCTGTAAATTTTATAAATGATACCATTTTATTTTAAAAGTTGTTAGTATGCAATATACGCAATTGTGTTTTTTTATACTAATTTAAAATACATTAAAAATTTATTATTTCTCAAAATGTGTGGGGTAAATTATAACTAAAATAGAAAAATAAAAAATGAAAACTATGCCAATATCTACCTAAAAAAAGTTACTTTTAAACATCTACAAAATTTATAATAAATATAAATATGGCTTTAGAAAATTTTGCACCACAACGATTAATGTCTTTTGAAAAAATTGATACATCTATTTTTGCTGATATGGATATGGTGTGTAATGCTGTAGCAGATGAAATAGCAGGGCTTATAAAAACAAAGCAAAGACTAGGGGAAATGACAGTACTTGGTCTAGCAACAGGAGCTACTCCTCGTAAAGTTTATTCTGCTCTTATTCGTTTGCACAAAGAGCAAGGGTTAAGTTTTAATGATGTTGTTTGTTTTAATTTAGATGAATATTGTCCATTAGCACCCGATGCAATTCAAAGCTACAAACGTTTTATGGATGAAAATTTGTTCAACCATATTGATATAAAAAAAGATAACTGCTTTATACCTCAAGGAAATATACCTCAAGATTTAATTAAACAACATTGTGCTCAATACGAAGCAAAAATTGAATCTTATGGTGGCCTCGATTTTCAATTGCTTGGTATAGGAAGAAATGGCCATATTGGTTTTAATGAGCCTGGTAGCCATGTAGCTTCGGGTACAAGGGCAATAACGTTGGATCATCTTACACGTTTTGACGCAGCGTATGAATTTGGAGGCCTTGCAAATGTGCCTCGTAAAGCCATTACAATGGGTGTTGGCACCATTATGAAAGCAAAAAGAATTGTATTGCTTGCATGGGGAGAAAGAAAAGCAAATATTATTAAACAAGCGGTGGAAGGCCCTGTAACTGAGTTTGTGCCTGCTTCATATTTACAGGGGCACCAAAATGTTGCTTTTGTTTTAGACCAAAGTGCCGCTGCAGAACTTACAAGATGCAAAACACCATGGCTTACAGATGATGTGCTTTGGGATAATGCTATGATAAAAAAAGCAGTTACTCACTTAGCATTGTATTTAAACAAACCAATTTTAAAACTTACCAATAATGATTACAACCAAAATGGTGTAAGTGATTTGTTGGCTCTGCATGGCAAAGCTTATGATATTAATATCGATGTTTTTAATCAATTACAACATTCTATTACTGGTTGGCCTGGTGGCAAACCCAATGCAGACGACACTTTTAGGCCAGAGCGTGCATTGCCTGCAAGCAAGCGTGTTATCATTTTTAGCCCACACCCTGATGATGATATTATTTCTATGGGTGGTACATTTCAACGATTGGTAGATCAAGGGCACGAAGTACATGTGGCTTATCAAACAAGTGGAAATATTGCTGTAGCGGATGATGAGGCATTGAGGTTTATTGAATTTGTGAGAGATTATCATACTCAATTTGATATTGTAAGTGCAGAAACCGATAAAATGTATAGTGCAGCCTTGGCTTTTTTAAAAATAAAAAAGAATGGTGAAAAAGATATTGATGCATTGAGGCAAGTAAAAGGAATTATAAGAAAGGGAGAGGCAAAAAATACCTGCCGTTTTGTGGGAGTGAAACCCGAACACATTCACTTTTTAAATTTACCCTTTTATGAAACAGGTTTGGTAGAAAAAAATCCTATAGGCGAATCAGATTTTGAAATAATAGCAAAATTAATTGCTGATGTAAAGCCCCATCAAATATACGCTGCTGGCGACTTAGCAGATCCTCATGGTACACATAAAGTATGTTTAGATGGAGTATTTGAAGCCGTAAATAGATTGAAAGAAAAAGATTTTATGAAGGACTGTTGGGTATGGTTATACAAAGGTGCATGGGCAGAGTGGGATGTAGATTTAATAGAGATGACAGTACCCATGAGTCCAGACCAGGTTTTGAAAAAACGTACTGGCATTTTTAAACACCAAAGCCAAAAAGATGGTGTAGTATTTCAAGGAGCAGATAGCAGAGAGTTTTGGAAACGTGCAGAAGATAGAAACAAAGCAACAGCAGACTTATACAATAAACTTGGTTTGGCAGAGTACGAAGCTATGGAAGCTTTTGTAAGATGGAGATTTTAAAGCACATTATTTCTCTCCATTTTTTTTAAATAGTTTTAATAATTCTTAAATTAAATTATGGCAATTGTAAATATTGAGTTTAAAGCTAAAGCAAATAATATAGAACGTTTAGAGGAAAAACTACTTTCTTTAAACCCTATTTTTGTAGGGGAAGATCACCAAATTGATACTTATTACAATGTTGCAAAAGGCAGGTTAAAACTACGTGAAGGCAATATTGAAAATGCATTAATATGGTACGAAAGGTCTGATTTTGCTGGGGCTAAGCAATCGGATATTCTTTTATACAAACATGCACCTGATGTTACATTAAAGCAAATATTAGAAAAACTACACGGCAAAAAGGTTGTTGTAGATAAAAAGCGAAAAATTTATTTTGTAGATAATGTAAAATTTCATTTTGATAGTGTAGAAGGGCTCGGTAGTTTTGTAGAAGTAGAAGCAATAGATAAGGATGGAAGTATTGGTATTGAAAAATTAAGAACACAGTGTGATCAATATGCTGCTTTTTTTGAAATTTCAAAAGAAGATTTTATGGAGTTTTCGTATAGTGATATGTTAGGATAAGCCTGACAGATAGATATCTTATTTATCAAGAGAAAAAATAATCAAAAAAAATCTCGTTATTTAAAATACTTTATAAAAAAAGCTGCCTATATTCGGCAGCCTTTTGCATAAAAAATAAACCTAGCTTAACCTTTATGCCACCCCTAACATAGAAGATTTTAGCACTAGTTTATTCTACTTTCATAAATTGTTTTGTATAAGAATTAGTATTCGTTTTTAATTGAAAATGGTACAGTCCATTTTGCAAACTAGAAACATCTATTGGTATATTATTGTTGCCAAAATATAAAGCAATTTCCCTTTTTAGTAGCAATCTACCTGAAACATCAGTAATAAGTATTGTAGCTTTATTATTAAGAGTATTGGTAGTTTGTACATTTAAAATTTTGCTAGTAGGGGTAGGGTATAGTAGCAACTGTTCATTTTTATTTTTCAATATAATGGGTACTATTTTGCTATAAGTAAAACTGCCATCTATATCCACAGATTTTAACCGGTAATATATTATTTGCTCAGAAGAAATTGCTGGGAATAATTTATCATTGTATGCATAGTTTTGGCTTATACTTGAGTTTCCCCTTGCATTTAACATGCCTGTTTTGGTAAAAGTAACTCCATCTGTACTCCGTTCTATTTCAAAATGACTGCTATTTATTTCTTCTGTAGTTTGCCATTGTAGGTTTACTATTTCATTTTTATTTGTGGCAGTAAAGCTATTAAGCTTTATTGGTAAAACTGTGGCAGACATTGCAGTTATTTCTGCATCAGTAAGTACTCTATTATATATTCTAAATTCATCAAGTTTTCCATGTAAGCCATTGTATTGTGGAGGCGAAGAGGTATTAAAAAACATTGAGCCAAATCTTGCAGGAAATGAATATGCTGGTGTATTTACAACCTCAGCTGTGGAATTATTTAGAACTCCATTAATATATATTTTCATGGTGCCTGCATCACGTAATAAAGTTATAAAACGCCACGCACCAATTGTTAATGCTCCATTTGTAGAAAATAGTTGTTTACTCTTATACATAAAAACAATTTGAGGAAAACCATTCTGGGTCCAGAACCATGCTCCATAACCTCTATAATTTAAATTATTATCGTATAAGCCGCATGTATGAACGTATGGTGAGTTTATATACATTAAAAATGTAATGGTAAAATTTTGTGTGCCTGTAAAATTTACATTGCTATTTATTGGGTGAGTAGCATACTGAGCTACTGTTGCTAATGGGTTTGCAAAATCAATAGCACTATTAGCAACTCCATTTTTGTTAGCTGTGGCAGTACTAGCAAAATTAGTTCCATTTATAACATTGGGGCCAGCATCTGTAAAGTCCCCATTTAAAGGCCAGTAAGCTACAAGGCCACTTGTAGGTATTTGTGCAAAAGCAATCGTAGATATTGCAATGGCTTGGATAAATAGTACAATTGATTTCATCAGTTATGTTTTTTAACGTTATAAAATGTAGTTTAGTTTTCTATTAATGTTTTTGATAAACTATTGCCTAGCATAGTAGCTTCGGTTCTATTTCTTACAGCCAGTTTTAAATAAATATTTTTGCAATGCTTTTTTACTGTATCCATTCCTACGCCTAGTTCTCCTGCTATTTCTTTGTATAATAATCCCTTTGTTAAGTGGTTAAATACATCGAGTTCTCTTGGGGTAAGTTGGTCTAATTTGTTAGTTATCATAAACATGTTAAAAATATTTAATGACTGTCCGTTATTTGGTTTAGCTACTATGCCATGCCTTTTGCAATGAAGCTACCACCAATCTTTCAAATAAATTATCTCCAAAATACCT
>JAYVID010000099.1:0-28421 GCA_043770525.1 Ferruginibacter sp. | reverse complement strand
AGGTATTTTGGAGATAATTTATTTGAAAGATTGGTGGTAGCTTCATTGCAAAAGGCATGGCATAGTAGCTAAACCAAATAACGGACAGTCATTATTTTTATTTTATATAATATGGACTTATGACCCAAAAAGATAAGAATACTTTTTCAGCAAAATTTTTATTGCACAATTGGTTGATTTTGTTTTAAGTAAACAAAGCGAAGAAGTTTACCATTCAAAGGTGTAGCTTCCACCCAATCATTTGAGGCGACATTTTAATAACCTTTTAGGCAAGTTTGCAACATACAAACCACATTTAAAACCCAAGCAGGGTTTTTTCAAATAAAATTGCCTACATTTATATTGCAAACAAACATAATTTATGACCGAGGAGCAAATGCTTATAGGGAGTATAAAAAACAATACAGCAGCGCAAGAGGCTTTCTATGACCGCTACAGCCCTCGCATGCTAGGTGTTTGCTATCGTTTTGCTAAAAATAGAGAAGATGCTGAAGATATGCTGCAAGAGGGTTTTATAAAAATATTTGCACAACTACAATTTTTTAGGGGGGATGGATCGATTGAAGGATGGATACGCCGTGTAGTGGTGCATACTTGTATAAATATTTTAAAGAAAAATAAAAAATTTAGTGATACGGTAGATTTAATGTACGCTACCAACCTTCACTCTCATGCAGATTTACTGCCTAGTATAATGCAAGCAAAACAAATAGTAGAATGTATAAGACTACTACCAATGGGATATAGAACGGTATTGAATCTTTATGCAATAGAAGGATACTCGCATAAAGAAATAGGCATGCTACTTGAAATAGGTGAAAGTACCAGTAGGAGCCAATATACAAGAGCAAAAGCTATGCTAGAAGAAGTGTTGGTAAGTAAAAAAATAATAGATAAATCGCAATTTAAAAATAACAATGGCAAAACAAATATTGCCAACGGATAATACTATGCCTTAGTGCAACATGAACAACAATAATAATATACCCAATTTTGAACAGTTTTTAAGAGACAGTGTGGAGGATTTTCGCATGATACCTGCTCGTAAAATATGGTTTGGTATATACAACCAGGTACACCCTTCTAAAAAATGGCCTTCACTAGTGGTAAGTTTTTTAATATTTGTAGCAATAATGTTTGTAGGAGTTTCTAATAACAATAACTTAAATACCCATACCCAAAAAAATGTAGTGGGTGTTACAGATAATAATTCTAAAGCCCCTAAGCAAACGCTTGCTAGAAACAATATAATTGTTGAAGCCAGTAATGAGACTGCACCTACTTCTGTAAAAACTAATATGGAACTAGCTATTGCTACTAGCAATGTAGCAAAAACTACTGGAGTTATAAATTCAACCGAAAACTTAAACAGCAGCAGCATAAATACCAGCACAGTTTATAACAACAGTGATGTGTTATTGAATAATACCAATGGTAAAAGTGTTACAAATAAAAATGTAGATAATAATTTTGTAAGCAGCAGTATTATCAATGAAAGTAATGTTTTAGCAAATGAGATAAACGCTCTTACTAAAAACAATACAAATAAAAAAATAAGTAACACAAATAATACCGCCATAGTAAATGAGAAAGAATACTTAACAGAATCGGAAAACATTTCTACCAAAACAGATATAGCAGAGCCAATTGTAGCAACTACAAATATTGAAACTAACAAAGTAGCGCCTGCTATAAATAATAAAGAAAACAATAGCATTACAGAAAAAGATAAAGCAGAAAGAAATAGTTACTCAACAAAAAATAAAGCTACGCTTGGCAAACTTAAAGAACATGGAAGTTTACAATACTATCTAACACCATCTATGGGATATAGAGTAATTACAAACTTGCGAAATACTAATATTCTAACAAACCAGCAACCTGTAGATGGTATAGCATCTTTACAAGATAGAGCCGCTTTAAACTTAGAACTTGGTGCAGTATTGCAATATAAAATACGAAAAAACATTAAAACAAAAGCAGGTATACAGCTTAACTACACCAACTATATTTCTATGGTAGAAGACCTTGGGCATAGCATACAAACTTTTGTTGCTACCAACAGTTCATTTACTGCTAGCAACAATGCCGTATCTTCTTACACAACCAAAGCAGGTAATGATAGATTAAATAAAACCACTTGGCAAGTAGCCTTGCCAATAGGTGCAGATATATCTTTATTAGGCAATGATAAAATAAAGTGGCAACTAGGTGCAACCATACAGCCTACATATATTTTAGGTAGCAATGCTATGGTTTTATCTGCCGATGCAAAAAACTATGTTTCACAAAAATCGTTGCTGCGTAAGTTTAATACAAATGCTGCTATTGAAACTTTTGTAACCATAAGAACTGCTAAAGGTATTATGCTTACAGCAGGTCCTCAGTTTAGATACCAACTGTTTTCTACTTATAAAAATAAGTACAACTACTCCGAAAAATTATACAACCTTGGCTTTAAGATTGGTGTAGTTACTGGTTTTTAATTTTTTTTTATCCTATTATTTCCTTTAAAAAAGCTTTACGTTATTCTAGAAATTGAATTTTTATATAACTTTTAGCAAAACATTATTTTCATAAAATATTTATTACACTTAATTTTGAATAATGAAATCGTTATTATTCATTTTAGTAATTACACTTTACTTTTCTAGCTGTGGAAGTAGAGAAGAAAAAATAAGCTCACCAACAGTAGTTACGAAAGATACAATCAGTGATTTTTTTAGAGTAACTTCTTTTTTAAAAGGGCAAATTTTTGAAATAAAAAATGGAGGCACTACTCCATTTAGAAAAACTATAAGCAATAATAAAGTAGACTCAAGTTGGGTAAAAATGGAATCGATGGACAGTTTGTTTTTTGAATTTTTGAACCCCTTAATTGATAGTGCAAATTTAAAAGCAACTTTTGTGGAAAATAGATTTTTGGACCAAACAGTAAATGCATTTACATTTTCTTACGACCCAATAGATATTTCTAAAAATGATTTTGCTTTTAAAAGATGGGATGTGTATGTAGACCCAGATAACCAAAAAGTAAAACGCATATATCTTATTAAAAAAGTAAATGAAAATACTCAACTACAACTAACATGGCAAGCAGATAAATGGTGCAAAATAATAACAATGAATACGAGTAATAATAATACTACTGTAAGCAAAGAAGAAACGATTACATGGAAATATGAATAGGCAATGACACAACAAGAATTTTCTGCAATAGCTTCCACAATACCTACCCAGCCGGGCATATACAAATATTATAATGAGGTCAACGAACTTATATATGTGGGCAAGGCCAAGCACTTGCGAAAGCGTGTAAGTAGTTATTTTAATAAAATGAAAAGTAGTTATAAAACTGCTGAGTTGGTAAATAGAATTCGTAAAATAGAATTTACCATTGTAGATACTGACCAAGATGCTTTTTTACTAGAAAACTCACTCATAAAAGAACACCAACCGCTTTTTAATATTAACCTAAAGGATGACAAAACCTATCCGTACATTGTTATAAAAAATGAGCGGTTTCCTAGGGTGTTTCTTACTAGAAGAAAATTAAAAGATGGTTCTACTTACTTAGGCCCTTTTACCTCTGTAGCAAAAGTGAGGGACTTGCTTACATTTATAAAACAAAATATACAACTACGCACTTGTAAACTTAATCTTAGCGAACAAAATATAAATAAAAATAAATTTAAGGTTTGTTTAGAATATCATCTTGGTAATTGTAAAGGCCCATGCGAAGGTTTACAAAATATAGAAGGTTATACAGAAGGAATAGCTGAATTAAAAGATTTGCTAAAAGGAAATTTGAATCCTGTAATTAGTAATTATAAAAATAAAATAAAGGAACATGTAGCCAATATGGAATTTGAAAAAGCGGCTATCTATCAACATAAGATTACCCATTTACAAGAATTTGAATCGAAGAGTGCTGTAGTAAATACCAATACTGGCACGGTAGATGTATTTAGTATTATAGAAGAAGGTAATACTGCTTATGTAAACTACTTGGCTGTAAGCAATGGTAGTATTATAAAAACAAAAACGATTACCCTACACAAACAACTAGACGAAACACCGGAAGAAGTACTAGCATTTGCAGTAGCACAATTACGTACTTTATTTGAAAGTGAGGCAAGGGAAATAATTATTCCTTTTGAAATTGATTATGTAGAACCCGAAATAAATATTACCATACCAAAAGCAGGCGATAAAAAGAAACTGCTTGATTTATCTCAAAAAAATGTAAACTATTTTAAAGCAGATTTACATGCTAAGAAAATGTTGCATTTAGAAGATAAAACAACAGAACAAAAAAATGAAGTGCTGATACAAATGCAGCAAGACTTGCAATTACAAACATTACCGATACATATTGAGTGCTTTGATAATTCAAATTTTCAAGGTAGCTACCCCGTATCTGCCATGGTATGTTTTAAAAACGGAGAGCCCAGCAAAGCAGATTATAGGCACTATAATATAAAAACGGTAGAAGGGATAAACGATTTTGCCTCTATGGCTGAGGTGGTGTATAGAAGATACAAACGCCTTACTGACGAAGGCTCTATACTGCCCCAACTCATAATTATAGATGGTGGCAAAGGGCAACTTAGTTCTGCCATGGAAAGTATAGACAAACTAAACCTAAGAGGAAAAGTAACTTTGGTAGGACTTGCAAAAAACAAAGAAGAAATATTTTTTGATGGAGATACGCAATCTCTTTTATTGCCTTGGGATAGCGAAAGTTTAAAATTGATAAGAAGAATAAGAGATGAAGTACATCGTTTTGGTATTACCCATCATAGAAATAGAAGAAGTGCTGGTACATTTAAAAACGAATTGGAAAATATAAAAGGTATAGGCAAACAAACGGCTGATGTATTACTAAACGAATTTAGATCTGTAAAAAAAATAAAAGAAGCTAATGAAGATGAAATTGAAAAATTGATAGGAAAAGCAAAGGCAGATATTTTGAAGAAAGGGCTTGGGTAATGTGCAAATTAGAAAATGTGCAGATGTGCATATAGGCATATAGGCAGATGAGCAAAATAAAAAAGCGCCTCTATTTTTTAGAAGCGCTTTTTCATTTATTTAATTTGGTATTTCTACTACTGTCCAATTTTTATTTCGTCGATTATATACTATTGAATAATCTCTACCGTGTAATAATTTAAAAACCCTGTAGCCATTATAATAGGGCAGTTTTAACCAGCCCCAGTTGTACACTTCAAATTTAAATAGAAATGATTCGCCTGCTTTTATTACTGCAGGAGAATAATTTTTTCCATCATCACTTAATTGCACAGTTTCATCTTGATTGCTTTGTATAGTAAGCCCAATGTAAACAGCATCTCCAGTTGTTGTAGGAGCTGGTTCGTTTTGTGTAGTATTTGTATTGGTAGGTGTACCAGTATTACCAGGGTGTGGTGGCGGTGGTGGAGGTGGTGGTGTGTTACTGCCTGTGTTTGCTGTAGTAGCAGGTGTAGACGCTTTTGCTGCATTCCATCCTCTTGTAATGGCCGCTAACCTATCAGCTTTTGCTGGGTGTGTAGCAGTTTGTCTTTCGGTACCTATTGCTTTCATTGCTGCAATTGCCTGCTCTAGCGTAGCGCCTTGTTTTTGTAATACATAGCCAGAAAATGCATCTGCTTCTATTTCTGATGGCACATTACTGCCTTTGCCACTTACTACATGGTCGTAATAATGATGACCTACCTCGTGTGCCATTATACTGATACTTGCCCATTTTGTTTTTGCATAAGCATCAATATCTTCTAAGAAGGCATTGTCATATACAATTAATCGTTGCCCACCAGAAATAGTAGCATAAGCATTTTGTATTCCACTTTGCTCTCTCAAATTAAAATTTTGATCTGCCCAGTTTATTATACCAAGCATTGAGTTTACAACCTGCTTAGCTTCATAAGTAGACTGAAAAGAATTTCTTAAAGAACGTGGTGGTATTATATAGCCACAAGGAGTTGTTCGTTGTGCGTAAGAATTACTTAAAAAGCTAAGTAAAACTATCATTGCAAAAAATAATTTTTTAATCATCATATAGGGTTTTAGAATATGAAAGTACTATTTATTTTAAAATGGTGAGGAATAATTTTTGAGAGTAGTGAAAGTGGTTTTTTTTATACCTAGTATCAATGAAAAAATTGCTTCGTTTGGGCGGGGGGGCACAAGCAAAAGCATTGAACTAAGAAAGAAGAAACTGTGAAACCCAAAAGAGACAGAAATTTTTTTTCTTATTTATAGTGAAAATTTAATTGTTTAAGTTTTGGTATCATTTTATTAACTTACCGGTTATGAATTTTCAACAATAGTATTGCAAAAAAATTGGAAGCAATAATAAATGGTATCAAAATGCTATTGTTCCTATAAAAAACGTGCCTTTAAAAAATTATGACTCTAATAAACATGGAATATATAAAGGGGGTTACAAATGGGAATATGGAATCGTCCCTAAAGCTCTTAAAAGTTGCCATTACACAATTGGATGCTCAAATGGAACTTATGCAAAAAGCCATTCTTGAAAAGAATATTGAAGAAGTAGCAAAAAGAGCACATTGTATGAAAAATGCAATACATATACTTGGTATTTATAAACATGTAGCTTCACAACTGGAAGCATTAGAAAATAGTAAACTCGATGATACGGAAAAAGTATTATCAGCATTTTTTAATGAAATTAATACAACCATACAAATTGCAGTAAAAGAAGCAAACCAACTGCTTAACTAAATCATTCGGCGACAATTTTTAACCTTTCAGCTAATCTTTTTTTGACTATAAAAATTGCAAAGTAATATTGCAAATAAATAGAATAAACGCTATTTTAATTACTTTTTGCTGGTAATGATTAATATCCTTTAAAGTAGAAATTTATTTTTATGAAAATCTAAGCAGGTATAATTTTATGCCTTGTTTAAGGGGCTGTCTCAGACAAAATAATGAGGCAGTCTCTTTTTTTATTAACCCCTTCATTTTTTTCTAATATATTTCATAATAAGTTCATTATTATACAACTATAAAATATTTTATTTTAAATAATACATATTTTCTTTTGATAATACTTATCTTTGTATTCTAAATAGATATGATGACAACTTGTTTAATAGTTGATGATGACCCCTCTTCAATATTAATGATTAAGTTTTTGTGTGAACATGTTCCTACATTAAATATAGTTGGAGAGTGCAGTAATTCTATTGATGCCTTTGGTTTATTAAATAAACAAAAAATAGATTTACTTTTCTTAGATATTCAAATGAAAGATATGAGTGGGATAGAGCTCGTAAAATCACTTGGAAAAAATGCACCTTTAATTATATTTATTTCATCAAGTGATCAATATGCTGCTGAGGCTTTTGATTTGAATGTGGTTGATTATATCCTTAAACCTGTTACATTACCAAGGTTTTTACAGAGTATGCAGAAAGTTGATAAGGCATTAAAGTGCAAAAAAGAATCGTTTTCAATTGTAGAACAAGAATGTATTTTTGTAAAAGATAGAACTGCTTTGCAGCGCATTAATATAAATGAAATACTTTTTTGCGAGGCATCGGGAGATTATGTTAAGGTACATACATCTAATAAATATTTTATTTTGAATAAGAGTTTAAGTTTTTTCAGCAAAAAATTTTCTAAAAATATATTTTTAAAAGTACATAGAAGTTATTTAGCAGCTACTGATAAAATAGATAGGGTTGATGACGGATATGTTTATATTAAAGAAAAGAAAATACCCTATTCAAACACGTACCGTGCCGAATTGTATAACTATCTCAATCCTATTTAATATTTTTTACCTAATAGTAAAAAATATTTTACTTTATCGTCACTGGGATTTTTATAAGCTAAAGTATTGAGATATTAAAGAAGTAATAGTAAAACCCCTACGCAAAAAAGAACTATGCTTTATAATCCGTTCAACATACAACTCTCTAAAATCTGCATAGGGAATTTTTTTACAACCGTATAAACCGTTGGTATTATTTTCTAAAAAATTAAAGATTTATTATGTGTTTGCGTTTAGCAGAAAAGATTTATTATAAATAATAGTTTAGGTGTGTGCCCCACCGAGACAGAAAATAACTAAATAAAGAATTTCTATTGCACCAACTCCGCTTATATCTATTGCACAATAAAAGATGATTAAAGATTATCGGTTGAAACTAGCCCTGATAGAAGTGGATATCCTTTTGTGAGGAACGAACAAAAGATAGGAACGGATAGCAGGGTATCGGGTGTTGATTAATGTATGTAGCTCATGCTCCACATCAGTTGGCAGATGGCAGTTGGCAATGTTCAATAATCAAAATTCAATATTCAATATTCAATATTCAAATATAAAAACACAAACCCCTTCTCATTGCTGAGAAGGGGTTACACTAACTATACACACAAACAACCTGTGCTATTAGGGGCACAGGGTAAGTAAAATTAGTCCGGCTTTTTACCGTCTAAAAAATTATTAATGGTATTTATTTCTGCTTGATTATTGTCGTCAGACTTTACAGTGTAGTTGCTGTAAAAAGATTCCACATCTGCTATTTGATTGTGGATTTCCATATTACGACGGAGGTAAGCTGGTACCGTTTCAAACTCATTGTTAGGATCGGCTGCATTGATGTTGAAAGAAAGATTCCTCAACTTTGCAATCCGCTCCGTAGCCCGGCGCCTAAGCTCTTCTGAATCGTCCTGCATTGCAGGTTCCTCTACAGAAGTACTTATATAAGGCTGAGTGGTTTCAGTTGGTAACGTTTTTTCCTCCGCCGTTTCTAAGGTTTCTTTTACTACAAGCTTGAACTCAATGACAGGTTCGTCGGTCTGCATTACAGTTGGTTGCTGTAGTGGCTCCTCTTTCGATGTTGTGGATTTTTGATTCTCTGGTTGCACCTCAGCATAAATTTGCGTTGGCTTTGCCAAAAAGCCCCCCGACGAAGGGTAGCTTGTATTGCTAGCTTCTTTTTTTATTGTAGCTGTTGGAATAGCAGTTTGTTGTACTTTTTGTTGTTTTGGTAATGGAGCTAAAAACTCTGTTTCAAATTGTACAACTGGCGCTTGATCCTGTGGTGAAGATATTTCAAAAAATATTTTATCATCTGTTGTTTTATCCACAGTAATATTACTACGTACTTCTACTAAAGATTCAACTGAAAGCGTTGGCATCATTGCATCTGCGGCTTTTTCTTGCTCTGCTTTTTGTACCATTGCTTGTACACTTGTATCTTCAAATTGCAGTGTTGGTTGTGATGCTATTGGTGCAATTGGCGCTACCATTTCTGGCAAATTTGTTGCTAAATGCATTACAATTTTTTCTTCTTTTGGTGCTACAATTTCTGCTTCTATTGCTGCTTTAGGAAATGGATCTTTGTGCTCAAAACCAGTAGCTATAAGGGTTATACTTATTTCTGCACCTAAAGTGTTATCGTAGCCTAATCCTAATATTACATCTGTATCTTCTCCTGCTTGGCTTAGAATATAATTTTGTATTACTTCTACTTCATCCATGGTAAACTCATACTCACCTTCGGCAGAGTTGATGTTAATAAGTATCCACTTAGCACCACGAATATCGTTGTCATTTAGCAATGGAGATGTTAATGCTTTCTCTACAGCTTCATGTGCACGGTTTTCACCTTCGGCAGATGCGCTACCTAAAATTGCTACACCGCCATTACTCATCACTGTGCATACATCGGCAAAATCTACATTTATTTGACCTGTGCTGTTTATAACATCTGTTATACATTTAGCAGCAGTTGCTAAAATACCATCTGCTTTATTAAAAGCTTCTTTCATTTTTAAATTACCAAATTGATGGCGCAACTTATCGTTGCTTATCACCAATAAAGTATCTACATGATTTTTTAATAGCATGATACCTTCTTCCGCTTGTGCTACTCTTTTTTTGCCTTCGTAAGCAAATGGAGTGGTTACAATACCTACGGTAAGTATGCCTAAATCTTTACAAATTTTTGCAATAATAGGCGCACCACCTGTACCTGTACCACCGCCCATACCTGCGGTTATAAAAGCCATCTTAGTATTTACTTCTAAGATGCGCTTTATTTCTTCCAAACTTTCTTCTGTAGCTTCTTTACCTACTTTTGGGTTTGCGCCTGCACCAAGCCCTTGCGTTAAATGTGGGCCAAGCTGTATTTTATTAGGTACTTTACTTTGTGCAATTGCTTGCGCATCGGTATTGCAAATAATAAAATTTACACCTTCTATATTTTGTGCAAACATGTGGTTTACTGCATTGCTTCCGCCTCCGCCAATGCCTATCACTTTTATGATAGAGGATTGGTCTTTTGGCAAATCAAAATGTATCATGTTGTTGTTTTTTAGTATTGAGTATTGAGATATTAGTATTGAGACTTAATGCTCAATATTTATATCAGTTTTTATATTCCTTTTATTTGTTTTTTTCTAGAGAAAAGAGTTGTTTAAATTTTCGCAGAGATTACCATTTTAAAAAAATCATAAATCAGCAATCCATAAATCAGAAATTTTATAATTCTTCATCCCCTTCTTCCTTAAACATTTCTATCAAGTTCGTTTTAAAACTATCCATAAAACCTTTAATGGTTTTTTTGCGCTTTTCAAGCTGTGGTTCGTTTTGCTGAATAAACTCATTAAACTCTGTGGCAATTTCCACTTCGTCTACAGGTTCTTCTTGCAAAATGCCTGTGCTTGCTACTTTTATAAAGTTGCTATCAAAGTTTTTGTTTTTATTTTCGTAATCGTTGTAACCTTTTAAAATTAAACCTATACAAGTGCTGTACATAGGCTTAGATAATTCTTCGATATGGCCACCACTTAAATGCTCATTAGGAAAACCAATGCGTGCATTTAAACCGGTTACATACTCTGTAAGCTGCAACAAATGTTTAAGCTGAGAACCTCCACCTGTAAGTATTATACCACCGTTCAACATTTTGTTATCAAGGCCTACTTGCTTTAAGTGGTACGATACAAAATCCATAATCTCACTCATACGTGCTTGTATAATGCTAGCAAGATTTTTTACAGAAATTTCTTTTGGTGCCATACCACGCAAGCCAGGTATGGTTATAAATGCATTGGCTTTTGTTTCGTCTGCCAAGGCACTACCAAATTGTATTTTCATTTGCTCTGCTTGTGTTTTTAAAACACCCAAGCCTGTTTTAATATCGTTGGTAATATTTTCTCCACCAAAAGGTATAACAGCAGTATGCTTTAATATACCTTCATAAAAAACGGCTAAGTCTGTTGTACCACCACCAATATCTACAATGGCTACACCTGCTTCAAGATCTTGGTCGCACATTACTGCTGCTGCAGAAGCCAATGGTTGCAATACTAAATCTTGTGTTTTCAATCCTGATTTTTCTACACTACGGTTAATGTTACGAATAGCATTTTTATCACCCGTAATGATATGGAAATTTGCCCCAACTTTTACACCACTGTACCCAATTGGATTTGGTATGTTTTGAAAATTATCTACTGTAAACTCTTGTGGTATTACATCAATAATTTGGTCTCCCGCAGGTATGTATGTACGATATTGGTCGGCTATTAAACGATCAATTTCATCTTGACGAATTTCTTCTTCGTTTTGTTGACGAACAATGTCACCCCTAGTTTGTAAACTTTTTATATGATGCCCTGCTATACCCACATACACCTCACTTATAGCTAGGCTAGGGTTAGATGCATAACAGTTTTCCAAAGCTGTTTGAATAGCTTTAATGGTTTGGTCGATGTTTAAAACCATACCATGTTGTACGCCGTTGCTATTGGCTCTTCCAAAGCCCAATATTTCTAGCTTGCCATGTTCGTTTTTGCGACCTGCAATGGCTGCAATTTTTGTAGTACCTATGTCTAAGCCTACAATTACTGGTTGTTCTTGATTCATGTGTGTGTGTTTAATTGTGTTAGTGTGTGTGTTATTTTAAGTTGCGGGTTTTAAGTTAAAAAGTTTCGGGTTAGAGAAACTTCATTTAAAAGCCTGTAACAATTATTTTTATTTTATTTATTTTAATAGTTTGAAATTAAAAAACCTAGAAACTTTTTAACTCATAACTTATAAACTGCTTTTTCAATTTGGTGGTGGCTTCTTTTTAACCACTGGTTTATTTGTTGGTTTTACAATTACTGGTTTTGGCTTTGGCTTTGGCATTAAAACCATGGGCTTTGGTTTTGGCTTTGGCGAAACTACAACTGGCTTTGGTTTTGCAGCAACGGCTGTAACAGGTTTTGTTACAGCTATTGCAGCAGGTTTTTTTATGGGTGGTTTTACAGGAGTAATCAATGGTTTTGCTGTAACTGTTTTTGTTGTTACAGGTTTTGTAATAGTAGCCCTAGGCGCTACAGGTATTGCGGTAGAAATTAATTTCTTTGCTGCTGCACCATCATCTACAGGTGCTTCTCCTTCATCTTCTCTTTCTACAGACTGCTCTATCAAAGAACTGTCTACATTGTTTTTATCAGCATCTGCTACAAATATTTGCGAAGAGTCTGACGAACGAATGGTTGCGTTATCTACAATTGCTTGCATTATTTGCATGGTCTGCAAAGAATCTGCTGTTACATCTGCAGCTCCTTTTAGGGTAGCTACAATTTGGTCTTTATATTGTAAGTTTACAATACTGTACTTATTCCACCCAGCTTGTGCTATTACATTTTTATAGAACAGTTTTAGTTTATTGTATTTTAAAGAAGCGTTTTCTGCTGTACCAAAATATATTTTTTGATTGCCCATTTTTGGCAGCATTTCAAAATGAAGCTTTGGCAGAATATCTACCTGCTCTATCATTGCCATTAAAAAACTATCTTTTGCCATTAACATACTTAGCTCTTTTATACTTGCCAATAACGAACTATCTTTTATACTTACAAACTTTGCATTGCCTGAAAAATTGGTGAATACTGGCACCCTAGCAGAAAACTTTTCACTTAATGGAAGTATTTTACAACTGCTATCTATATAAAATGTGCTTCCATCTTTTGCAAAAATTCTTGCTACTGGTTCTCTCTCTTCCACCGTTACTTTCAAAATATTGTTGTTATCAAAATACAACTCAGCATTTTTTATCCAAATATCTTTTTCTAATTGTACTTCTATATTCTTTAAACTAATATCTTCTAATGATTTTTTAATAGCCGTGTCTCCACCATTGTTTTTTATAATAGCATACACATCATTCTTATCAATAAAAAAATTATTGCTCACACCAGTAATTTCTATTTCAACTCCATTACAAACTTTAGATTCTTTTCTATTCATAGCAGCTACCAAAAGTGACACACACGTAATAGCCACTAGCAACCATACGATGCTAGTAAATAATTTTCGTGTATTTTTTTTGTTTTGCTCCATTGTTATAAAAACATATTTTTTATTGGCAATACCAACGTATCTATATCCCCAGCTCCCGCTGTAATCACCAGTTGTTGTTCACTTGTTTTTAAATATTCTAATAATTCATTTTTTTCTTTAATACTTTTTTTAGTATTCGTCATTTTATTCAAAATCAATGCACTCGTTACTCCTTCCATGGGCAATTCTCTTGCAGGATAAATAGGCAATAAAATTGTTTCATCTGCCATACTCAATACTTCTGCAAATCCATCAGCCAAATCTCTTGTTCTACTAAATAAATGTGGTTGAAAAATAACCGTACACTTTTTTGTAGGGAATAAATTTTTTGCTCCTTCTATCAATGCTCTTAGTTCTTCTGGGTGATGTGCATAGTCATCTATGAATACTACCTCACCCCTGCCCTCTCCACTTCGTGGAGACGGAGGTATTACATATTCAAATCTCCGTTTCACTCCTTTAAAATTCGCAACTGCTTTCTTTATCTTATCGTCATCTATTTTTAGATACTTGGCTACACCTATTGCTGCTATTACGTTTTCTATATTGTGCAACCCTCCCATATTTAGTAGCGCATTCTTTATTGTCCAAAAATTATTCACCACATCAAATTGATAAGCGCCGTTATTTATTACTAAATTATCAATATGAATATTTGCATTTTTATCGCTAAAAGAATAAGTGCATATATCTTTTACTTTAAAATCATCCATTCTTTTTAACCCATGCTTCACTATCAAACAACCATTTGGTTTTATTTTGGTTGTAAACTCTACAAAGGCATTTTGCATATTTTCTTCCGTACCATATATATCTAAATGGTCTGCATCCATTGAGGTTATTATTGCTACATCTGGACTCAATTTCAAAAAACTTCTATCGTACTCATCAGCTTCTGCAACTGATACATTTTTTTCGCTACTCCCCGACTTTATCGGAGCAGGTAAATAATTGGTATCATAGTTAGCTGCAATACCACCCAAAAATGCATTACAACCGTAGCCACTATCTTTCAAAATATGTGCTACCATTGCACTGGTAGTTGTTTTGCCGTGTGTACCTGCTACACATACATTAAAACTATCTTTCGTAAGCAAACCCAATACATCACTCCGTTTTAGCAGATTGTAATTATTGTCTTTATAAAAATTAAGCTCTGCATGATTGGTAGGTACAGCAGGTGTATACACTACTATATCTGCATTTTTATCTATCAAGTTTACATCATCTACAAAATGTATTTGTATACCTTCTGCTATCAATTTATCGGTAAGTGGGGTTTCTGTTTTATCGTATCCACTTACTTTTATTCCTTTCTCATTAAAATATCTTGCAAGCGCACTCATACCTATGCCGCCTATGCCTAGGAAATATACAGCCGATATTTTATTTATATCCATCATACTCTGTTAATTGCTTGCAAAATTTGTGATGCTATTATTTCATCCGCATTTTTTACTGCTAATTTTTTAATATTGTTTTTTAACTCGTTTTGCAAATTTTCATCTGCAATTAATTTTAACAATGTGTTTACCAAATCATTTTCAGCATCTGCATCTTTCACCATCAAAGCAGCTTTTTTGTCTACCAAAGCTTTTGCATTGGCCGTTTGATGATCTTCTGCTGCATGCGGATAAGGCACAAAAATGACTGGCTTTTTTACCAAGCAAAGCTCTGCTACAGCCATGGCTCCACTCCTGCTTATTACTACATCTGAGGCTGTATATGCATACTCCATTTGTGTAATAAAATCTTTCATTACAATTTCCTTATGCCCATACACGGTTGTTTTTGCAGTTTCAAAATAGGGTTTACCAGTTTGCCAAATCAATTGCAAATTGTTTTCTGCAAATACATTTATATTTTTATTAATGGCTTCGTTTATTGATTTTGCACCTAGGCTACCACCCACTACCAATACTGTTTTTTTATTTTCTTGCAGTCCTAAAAATTTTAAACTTCCAATTTTTGAAACTTGGCTTTCCGTTATCGATTGACGAACTGGATTTCCCGTTTGTACAATTTTATTTGCAGGAAAAAATGCTTTCATATCATCTGTAGCGGTGAATATTTTGGTAGCTTTTTTGCCTAACATAATGTTACTCTTGCCAGCAAATGAATTGCTTTCGTGTATAAATGTTGGTATATTTCTACTCTGTGCAAAACGCAATACAGGGAAACTAGAATATCCCCCAACACCTATCACCGCACTTGGCTTAAACTTCTTTATAATTTTAGCAACTTGAAAAAAGCTTTTTAAAATCTTAAACGGCAACCCAATATTTTTTATCAAAGAACTTCTGTTAAATCCTGCTATATCCAATCCTTTTATTTCGTACCCTGCTTGCGGCACTTTCTCCATTTCCATTTTTCCATTTGCACCTACAAATAAAAACTGTGCTTCTGGCTTTATTTTTTTTATTGCATTTGCAATAGCAATAGCAGGAAAAATATGTCCACCTGTGCCACCGCCCGCAATGATGATGCGTAAATTATTTTCTTGTATGTTTTGTACATCACTCATTATGCTGCTACAATTTCTTTTTCGTTTAAGTTTTCATCTTTCAAAATTGCTTTACCTTCTAGTTTTTCTACATTTCTAGATACACTTAATATAATACCAATGGCCATACAAGTAAATAAAAAGCTACTTCCTCCCATACTTACAAGCGGTAGCGTTACTCCTGTATTTGGCAATAAGCCTACATTTACACCCATATTTGCAATAGCCTGTATGACTAATGTAAAGCTTAAAGCCAGTGCTAAAAAAGCTCCGAATGCGTAAGGACATTTTCTATAAATTCTTATACATCGATATAAAAACAACATATAAATAAAACAAATAAAAGCAGCTCCTAAAATGCCGTACTCTTCTATAATTATATCAAAAACAAAATCACTGTAGCAATGAGGTAAGGTATTTCTCTGTGTGCTATTACCTGCACCAACTCCTAAAATACCACCGTTTGCAATTGCTATTTTACCTTGGTCATTTTGATACGTTTTTTCAGAATTGTCTTCTTTTTTACTATACACAAAAGTTTGTATACGCCCTATCCATGTAGGTATGCGGCCACTTGCTAATATTGCAGGCAACTTTTTTTGCTCTCCCTTATCAGTATCATAAGTAGATACCGCTATAGAAATTAAAAATAAAACTGGTATCATAGCTACACCAATTGTTAGTAGTATATGCTTAGTACTTACCCTACCAATAAACATTAGCACAAAACTTGTAGCTGCTACTAATATTGAAGTAGATAAATTAGCAGGAGCTATCAACATACAAATAATTACTACTGGTGTAATGATGGGTAAGAATCCTTTTTTAAAATCTTTTATAACCGCTTGCTTTCTACTAAGCTGCCTGCTTAGATACATGAATAATGCAAGCTTTGCCAAATCTGATGTTTGAAAAGTTTGATTTATAACAGGTAATTTTATCCAACGGCTACCAGCATTTAATTCCACACCAAACAATAAAGTGTACAACAACAATGGCACAGAAATTAAAAACAAAATCAATGCTACTCTTGAGTAAATGGTATAATTAATTCTATGTGCAAAATAAATTCCCAGCAATCCAATTAAACTAAATACAACTTGTTTGAACAAATAGCTTTCAGGACTTTTACTTCTACGAAAAGCCAGCGAACCTGTACTACTATATATTAGCAATAAACTTGCAAGTATTAGTATAACCGTTGTTGCCCAAATAACACGATCACCTTTGGTTTTTTTCACTAGGTTATCGCCCATGTTTGCAAAGTCAGGCTTAAAAAAATCTCGTATGTTTGTTGTTTCTAGCATTTATTTTTTGTGAGCCTTCGACAAGCTCAGGCTTACATTTTATTTTTATTTTTTTGTTTACAAGCTGAAGTACTTTTTTGAACTTCAGTGGCGACGCTCCGTTGAAAAGTAGTTCGCTATTTAGCTTTTATCTAAGCGTATTTAGCCTCTCCCCAACCCCTCTCCACAGGAGAGGGAACTCGAAGAACGAAGCGAACTAGCTCTCTGAAAATTAAAACAACTTTTATCCATTACCATCACTTTAGTTTCGCTACAATCTCCGCAAAGTCCCTCCTGTGTAGGGATTTAGGGAGGCTAATTCCGCATCTATCCCCCTCGGAGGGATTTAGGGAGGCTACAAATCCTTCACCGCTTTCTTAAACTGATCTCCTCTATCTTCATAATTCTTAAACAAATCAAAACTTGCACATGCAGGGCTTAGCAAAACCACATCCCCTTTATCTGCAAAACGAAAAGCTGCTATCACCGCATCAGTCATATTGCTGGTATCCTGTATTTTCGAAATATCATTTGCAAATGCCTCATGTATTTTTGCATTATCTGTACCCAAGCACACAATAGCTTTTACTTTATCTTTTACTAATTCTTGCAATGCATCATAATTATTTCCTTTATCTACACCTCCTAAAATAAGCACCACTGGTTTTTCCATACTTTCCAATGCATACCAAGTACTGTTTACATTGGTAGCTTTGCTATCATTTACAAACTCTACACCTCTTACGCTAAAAACAGTTTCCATTCTATGCTCAAGGCTTTCAGCAGTTTGCATTGCCTCTCTTACTTTTTCTTTGCGTATACCCAATGCAAAACCTGTTAAACTTGCTGCCATACTATTGTATCTGTTATGCGTACCCTTCAAAGCAAAGTCAGACACATTCATTTGCATCTCTTCTGTCTTCCATTTTATGTGAAGCGCTGCATTGGTTAGGTATGCTCCTTCTGGTAATTCTTTGCTCATGGTAATAGGTGCTTTTATTGATCTAATGGAATAATTTTTTAGTTCGTTGGCAGTTGTCTCATCATCTAAATTGTAAATGAAAATATCCTCCTCCGTTTGATTTTCTATGATTCTAAATTTGCTTTTAATATAATTTTTTACATCGTATTCGTATCTGTCTAAATGATCTTCTGTTATATTTGTTATAATAGCTACATCTGGTCTAAATGTTTTTATATCATCTAACTGAAAAGAACTAACCTCTATAACATACAATTTTTTAGGATCTTCCGCCACTTGCCTAGCAAATGAAAACCCTATATTACCCACCATAGCACAATCTTCGCCCGCTGTTTTAAACAAATGATAAGTAAGAGAAGTGGTGGTTGTTTTTCCATTACTACCTGTTATTGCTATTATCTTACTTTCTCCTTTGTACAAATAAGCAAATTCTATTTCACTTATTATTTCTATCCCCTTTTCACGAATTTTTTTTACCAACTCATTTTTTTCTGGTATACCAGGGCTCTTCATTACTAGATCTGCATTCAATATTTTTTCTTCTGTATGTTGCCCTTCTTCATAAGCTATTTTGTTATTTAAAAGATCTGATTTATAATTTTCTTTTATTGTTCCGCCATCTGTTACAAACACATCATAACCTTGTTGCTTTGCAAGTAATGCAGTCCCTATGCCACTTTCACCTGCTCCTAGTATTACAATTCTAGCCCCCTCTATCTCCCCCAAAGGGGGAGGAAATTTCGAAGATTGATGCGAAACAATCATTTGTTATTTATTTTTTCCTAATTATGATCCTTTCATTCTCCCATAGAAGAAATTCAGGAAATCTTTATCTCAACTTTAATGTTATAATTGCTACTGCCACACAAAGAATCGTAAGAATCCAAAAGCGTACTGCTATCTTACTTTCATGATAACCCTTTTTTTGATAGTGATGATGCAAAGGACTCATTAAGAAAATACGCCTTCCCTCTCCGTACTTTTTCTTTGTGTATTTAAAATAACTTACTTGTATCATTACGCTGCATAACTCAACAAAAAATGCTAAACAAAATATTGGTATCAATAATTCTTTTCTTACAATTATTGCAAGAGCTGCAATAATACCACCCAATGCAAGGCTACCTGTATCTCCCATAAAAACCTGTGCTGGGTAAGAGTTGTACCAAAGAAAACCAATACATGCTCCCACAAATGCAGCAATAAAAATTGACAACTCCCCGAGGTTTGGTATGTACATTATATTTAGATAATCTGCAAAAATGCTATTGCCACTTACATAAGCAAATATGCCCAAACCCACTCCTATTATGGCACTTATACCAGTAGCTAAACCATCTAACCCATCTGTTATATTTGCAGCATTAGAAACAGCTGTTACTATAAATATTATAATAGCTATGTATACTAAGTATGCATAATCTTCTAAGCTTTTAGGCAGTAATGATGCATAATTAAATTCATGGTTTTTAGTAAAAGGAATGGTGGTTACTTGTGATTTTAAATTCACAAAAATTTTTCCATCTTTCGACGTATCAACTCTTAATTGTTTTTCTCCTCTTTTCAAAATATCTTCAGTATTGTTAGAAGTCAATTCTCTTTTTACCGTTACGCTTGGGCTAAAAACGAGTGTTACTCCAATAATGATTCCAATGCCCACTTGCCCAAATAATTTAAATTTTGCTGCCAATCCATCACTGTCACTTTTTTTATACTCTACACCTTTTGCTTTTGCGTCACGCTTACTTTTTATTTTTAAATAATCATCTATAAACCCTATTGCACCTAACCATACTGTGCAAAGCATCATTAGGCGTATGTACACTTTATCAAGGTCTGCAAGCAATAAAGTAGGTATTAAAATTCCTAAAATAATAATGATACCACCCATTGATGGTGTACCCCTTTTTTGTTGCTCACCTGCAAGCCCAAGGTCACGAACGGTTTCGCCCATTTGTTTATTTTGTAAAAAGATAATAAGCTTTTTACCATACACTGTTGTAACCACCAACGATAGTATAAGTGCCATTATAACACGAAAGCTTATGAACTTAAAAAGCCCACTACCAGGAAATGGTGATTCATCCCAGTTATTCGTAATCCAATCAAATAAATGATATAACATAATACTTTAAATGTGCCAATTTGCAAATATGCAAATGTGCCAATGTATAAAAATTGTAATTCTATTTTTTAATATAACTTTCTCAATACCCTAAACCTTTATTTGCAAATCTGCACATTTGCATATTTGCCAATTTTTTTCTCATTTACCTAAAAGCTCAAACATTTCCCTCATTACTTTCTTGTCATCAAAATCATGTTTCACTCCATCTATTTCTTGGTATTTTTCGTGTCCTTTACCAGCCACTAATACAATATCTTCATAGTTACTCAAACTCACCGCAGTTTTTATTGCTTCTCTTCTATCCGCTATTGTTATATACTTCCTTCTTGCTACTACATTTATTCCTGCCTCCATTTCTTTCAAAATATCATCCGCTTTTTCTGTACGAGGGTTATCAGATGTAAGAATAACTTTATCGCTGTGCTCGCATGCAACCTCTGCCATTATTGGCCTTTTCGTTTTATCTCTATCTCCGCCACAGCCTACAACAGTTATTATTTTTTCATGCCCACGCCGAAGGTTTTTTATAGTAGCCAGTACATTCAACAATGCATCTGGCGTGTGTGCATAATCTACAATACCTATAATTTTATCTACTTCACTTACTTCATAATCAAACCTTCCTTCTGCTCCATCAATGTTACTTAGTGCTAGCAAAACTTCTTGCTTATCCATACCCAAGCAAATAGCAGCAGCGTAAACCGACAATAAATTGTATGCATTAAACTCTCCTATCAGTTTAAAATGTACTTCCACATCATTCACCAGCATGTGCAGGCCTGATAAACTATTGTCTAATATTTTTCCTTTAAAATCTGCAATGGTTCTAAGGCTGTAATAATATTTTTTTGCATTGGTATTTTGCAACATCACCGCTCCACGTTTATCATCTGCATTGCTTATGGCAAATGCTGTAGTTGATAAATTATCAAACCAACTTTTCTTTACTCTTATATATTCATCAAATGTTTTGTGATAGTCTAAATGGTCGTGTGTAATATTTGTAAAAATGCCTCCTTTAAAAACTAATCCCGTTATTCTTTGTTGGTCTATTGCATGACTACTACATTCCATAAAAACATACTCACAACCCTCATCCACCATTTGTTTCAACAATGCATTTAAGTTTATTGCATCAGGCGTGGTATGTGTAGCAGGAATAATTTTTGTTGCTATTTTATTTTCTACAGTACTTATTAAGCCACAGGTAAAGCCAAGCTTTGTAAATAAGTTAAACAAAATAGTAGCCACCGTAGTTTTTCCATTTGTACCTGTTACCCCTACCAAATTTATTTTTGTGCTCGGCTCTCCATAAAAGTAATGTGCCATTAAACCTGCTGCTTCACTAGCGTTTTCTACTTGTACATAAGTAATTCCATCAATTTTATTTGTTGGTACATTTTCTGAAATAACTACAGTTGCCCCTTTTGCAATTGCAGCTTCTATAAAATCGTTTCCATTTACTGTTGCACCTTTTAAAGCTATAAAGCAACTTCCTTGTGCAACAGCACGAGAGTCTATATGCAGAGAAACAAGCTCCACATCTATACTGCCATGCACTGCTTTTATTTTTACTTTATATAAAAGGTCTTTTAGCATTAATTTAAAAACAAGATTATTTTTTGTCCTTTAGTAAAATTTGTTCCAGCTATTATTGTTTGATTTATCACTTTCCCTTTTCCCTCTAATTGTACTTTTAATCCTTTATTCTCTAATAAATAAATAGCATCTTTTAATCCCATACCCACTACATCTGGTGTAATATTACCTGCCGTATTTTTCACATCTTTCATGGCAGCATTATCCTGTGTAAAAATTACATTTCTCCAACTGCCACTTTCATTTGCATCTACATAAGGAATGTGCATAAAATTAAAAATGGCATTCACATCATTTCTCATACCAAGTGCATTGCTTTTTGATGAATCAAAAACAGCGGCAGTATTATAAGCTGCAGCAGAAATATATCGAGCATAAATTTTATCGCTTATCTCTTTAAATACTGCACCAGATACATCTGCACCATATACCAGTTTACTTTCTCTGCTATTCTGTATTACTACTGCCATGGTATACTTTGGCGCCTCCGCAGGAAAATACCCAATAAAAGATGCTTGATAAATTTTTGAATTTTTATTGTATCCTTTATTGTTAATAGCACTTACTGCTGTGCCCGTTTTTCCAGCTATTTTATAATTAGAATCACTCACAACTTTATGCGCTGTTCCGTTTACACTTTCTACTACTTCTAGCAAACATGCTTTCAATTTTGCAATTGTTTCTTTACTACAGACTGCTGCTTCTAATACTACTGGCTCTATTTTTTTTACTACAACACCGTACTCTTTTATTTCATTTACCAAATAAGGCCTCATTAATTTTCCGTTGTTTGCCACTGCATTATATAAAGTGAGCATGTGCAAAGGGGTAACCAACTCTTCATAGCCATGAGCCATATATGGTATGGTTGTAGCACTCCAGCTTCTTGCATTTGCTTTTTTTATTAACGGAAAACCAGAGCTTGCTACAATATCTACACCAGTGTAAGTATCCAATCTCATCCTATGCAAATGGTCTAAAAACTTTTGCGGCTCTTTATGATAAAATTGATCTGCCAGCTTTGCAAATGCAACGTTACTACTAGCAGCAAAAGCAGCTTTTACAGTAGTTTCGTAAGTACCTAAATGAGAATCAGAAATTTTTAAACCGTAAAAACTTTTTCTTCCTCCTTCGCAATTCACTTTTGTATCTATGTCTACATGTCCATCTTCTAGCAAGCTCATTAGTGTAGCCAATTTAAATACAGAACCCGGCTCAGTTGTTTTTCCTATCCCATAATTTAAATCTTCTAAATAGGAACCATCGGTTTGCTTACCTAAGTTTGCAATTGCTTTTATTTTACCTGTTGCAGTTTCCATTAAAATAGCTGTGCCATGCAGTGAGTTATTGTTCACCATCATTTTCATTAATGCACTTTCGGTTACATCTTGCATGTATGTATCCAATGTGGTTATAATATCTTTTCCATTTACAGGGTCTAATTCTGAACCCTCCACAGGCAAATAAGTACCTGCCGCATAACGCACCAAACGCTTACCAACATTACCTTTCAGCATACTATCATAAGTAAGTTCTAACCCTACATTCTTAGAAAAATTTTGTCTTGATAAACCTATCGTTCTATTTGCAAGCAAAACATAAGGGTTTATTCTTTTATCTTTTGTATCGATAATAAATCCACTTTTATTTCTACCCAATCGCACCAATGGAAAACTCCTCATTTGCAAATATTGATCGAAGGGCATTTTTTTTCTTAATGGAAAATATCGTTCTTTTGCTGTGTATGCTTGTTGTAATTGTTGCTTGTATTCACTTACCGTTTTATCGCCAAATAATTTTGATAAACAAATACTCAAAGAATCTACATTTTCTCTAAATCTTTTCCCTTCTTTATCCCTCAATCCCTCCGCACCAAAATCTACATACACATCAAACATAGGTACAGAAGTACTTAGCATATTTCCATCTTCACTATAAATGGTTCCTCTTTCAGGAACAATATCTTCTTCTTTTATCTGTTTTGCAGCACCTAAATTTCTCCAATATTCCCCCTCTGCCTTTTGTATATAAATTGCTTTTCCCAATACAAAAAGACACAACACTATCATGCCAATAAAGCATACATACACCCGCCACAATATGTCTTTTTTTATATCCATCAATCCTTATTACACTTATACTTTTATACTTTCTCAAAAAACCTACTCCGCTTTTCTTACACTCGTATCTTTTATTTTCTTTACAATGCTATCGTTTAATAACATGGGAGGTTTGTTAGATTCTCTCAACCCCAAGGGTTCCACAGCTTTTATCAATTCGCTTCCTTTGCTTCTAAAAATCAAATCACTCTTCACTGTTTTGTATTCGTATTCTAGTTCTTTAATATTTTTTTCTGTAGTAGCTATTTTTCTTATAAGCTTATCTGCATGGTGGCCATTGTATATATAAAGTATTGCCAACACAGCCAAAAATAAAAAAAATGGAATGTTCTTAACTACCGTACTGTAGTTAAAAAACGTTCTCCAATCAAGCTTTGCGGGCTCACTTTTGTTATCTATTATTTCTTCTGGCATTTATTTTTTTTGTGCTATTCTCAATTTTGCACTTCTACTTCTTGTGTTTATTTTTTGTTCTGCCGCTGTGGGCACTATTGGTTTTTTGGTAACAGTAAGCAAAGGGTTTTCTGCTTTGGTGCCGTACACATCATCTGCCTCTTGCTCTTCTACCGCTCCATATTTAAAAAAGTTTTTTACAATTCTATCTTCTAAAGAATGAAATGTAATGATTGCAACCCTGCCTTCTTCTTTTAAAACTTGTATTGTTTGTGTTAACATTTCTTCCAACACTTTCATTTCTTCATTTACTTCAATGCGCAGTGCTTGAAAAACCTGTGCTAGGTATTTGTTTGGATTTCCTTTTACAACAGCAGCAATACTTTGTTTAAATGTATTAATGGTTGTAAATGGTTTTATTACTCTTTGTTCAATAATAGTTTTTGCAAGCGTTTTCGAATTGGTAACTTCTCCAAATTTTTCAAACATTTTGTGCAATTGTAGTTCGGTGTAAGTATTTAAAACCGTTGCTGCTGTTGCTGTTTGCCTGTTATCCATACGCATATCAAGTGCCGCATCAAATCTTGTACTAAAGCCTCTTTCCGCAGTATCAAACTGGTGGCTCGATACACCTAAGTCGGCCAAAATACCATCTACCTTTGTATGCTTATGCAAGCGCAAAAAACGTTGTAGGTGACGAAAATTTTGTGGTACAAAAATTACCCTTCCATCTTCAGGAGCATTTTTTTTTGCATCCTCATCTTGATCAAACACTATCAACTTTCCATTTGCACCTAAGTGCTTCAATATTGCTCTACTATGCCCTCCACCTCCAAAGGTGCAATCAACATACACCCCATCTTCTTTTATATTTAATGCTTCTATTGCTTCGGTTAGTAAAACTGGGGTATGGTAAGTGGTTGGTTCGTTTGTTAGTTGATTAGTTGATTTTACCTCTGCTATATTTTTTGCTTCACTCATTTTTTCAACTTTTTTGAATCATAAAAGAAAATTCTATTTCTTTTAAACTACTCAATCAACTAATAAACCATTCAACTATTCAACCATCTTCAACAACTTTCAACCATCAACCTTCAACCTTCCTATTCATCACCTCATTTGCCAAATCACTAAAACTCTCATCCGTCATACTATCAAAAAATTGGTTGTATGCTTTCTTATCCCATATTTCAATTTTATTTAATGCAGATACTAGCACTATATCTTTTTCTAACCCTGCATGGCTTAATAAATTTTTAGGTAGCAATAACCTACCTGCTGTATCCAATTCTACGGGTGTAGCTCCATTTAAAAAATAGCGACGAAAGGCTCTCACCTTAGGGTCAAAATCGTTCAATTGGCTTATGTTTGCAAAAATGGGCTCCCAACTTTGTTGTGGATAAAGGGTTAAACATTTTTCAAATCCTCTATTTATGACAAATTGAGTCGCAGCATCGCCTAGCTGTTTTTTAAACGCAGCTGGCAAAAGGAAACGTCCTTTTGTATCGATGGTAGATTCATATTCGCCTAAAAAGCTAATCATTGTGCTAAAAATGTTGTTTTTGTATTAATTCTACACAAATTAACACTTTTTACCACTTTTATCCACGTTTTAAAGGAAAGTTATTTTTCCACAAGGCTAATACGCCCTGTAGGTATGGGTTAGATGCCATTTTTAACTGTTATACATGTGCATACAATGTGAATAGCTGTGGATATACTGTGAATAGCTAAATTATGTAGTATTTTAAAGTTGAAGAATTTCTCCTGTTTTTTGATTTCTTTTTTTAAACCCTTACTTCTTTTCTAACTTTAAAATGTTCAACTTTTAAGTAATCACTTTAGTTTTATTAAAATTCATATATTGTGTTTTAATATTTTTTCATTTTCTAAATAAAAAGTTTAATCTATGTTAGATAACACCCATACGCTAACGAATGACAACAATGATTTTTTCAAATCAAAAGTATTAGGTCATCCAGCAGGTTTGTTTGTATTATTTTTTACTGAAATGTGGGAGCGGTTTTCCTATTATGGAATGCGGGCATTGTTAGTATTATTTTTAACTTCTAAATTAGAAAATGGAGGTTGGAACTGGGAGAATAAAAATGCAATGTCACTTTATGGTACATATACCTCATTGGTTTATTTAACTTGTATCATGGGAGGGTTTTTAGCTGATAAATATTTGGGTTATAGAAAAGCTGTAATTATAGGTGCAATAACTATGACACTTGGACATGCTAGTATGGCTATAGAATCTCCTATGTTCTTATATATAGGTATAGGTTTATTAATTTTTGGCAATGGTTTTTTTAAACCCAATATGACATCAATTGTTTCTAACATGTACAAAGATCACCCAGAGAAAAAAGATGGAGCTTTCACTATTTTCTACATGGGCGTAAATGCAGGTGCATTTTTAGGAATCATGCTTTGTGGCTATATAGGTGAAAAAGTAAGCTGGAGTTGGGGCTTTGGTTTAGCAGGCATTTTTATGTTTTTTGGTATGCTACAATTTTATTTTACACAAGGTATTTTTGGAGATGTTGGTACACAACCAACAGTAGAAAGTAATTTATTAAAAGAAAATGTAAATGATGGAGATAAAAGGGTTCCGTTTACTGCATTAGATAAAGTACTTATAATAATTTCGTTGACTCTAGGATTAGTATGGATAATAAATGATCCAGTTTCAAAAATTGGAGGATTTAATTTATTGGATTTTAAGATTGGTGGATTTGCTGGTACAAACGTTACAATTATTTCAGGGGTAATTACTTTTTTAATCCTTTTAATCGGAAGAATAATTAGATATCAAAAAATAACAAGAGAAAGATTAATTGCAGTCACCATTTTTGCAATTTTTACAGTTTTCTTTTGGGCTTCGTTTGAGCAGGCTGGAGGCTCAATGACAATTTTTGCACAAAACAATGTTCAAAGAATGTTTAGTGGGACTGCAGCTACTGTTTATAAAATTGTAAACACACTTTTAACTGTTGTACCGCTTGCCATTATTACTTTTGTTTTGTGGAAATTATTTACACAAACATTCAAGAAATTTTTTATAGGAAATATTATACTTGCTACTAGTTTTGTTGCAATTTGGGGTGTTGTCATTTGGATGTTAAGTCGTGAATTAGTGTCTCCAACAACTGAAATCCAAGCCTCATGGTTTGGCATTTTAAATTCATTTTTTATAATTGCTTTTGCTCCTTTGGTTTCTAAAGTTTGGGAAAGTAAATACAACCCCCCAGCTGCAATAAAGTCAGCTATTGGCATGACTTTATTAGGCCTTGGATTTGCATCATTAGCTTATGGATCTTCATCAATAATTGCTGGAGAAGAAAATGTGAAAGTGAGTATGATATGGTTAGTTTTAGCCTACCTTTTTCATACTTTAGGGGAGCTTTGCATATCCCCTGTTGGTTTGTCTTATGTGAGTAAGCTTGTGCCAGCACGTATGATAGGTATAATGTTTGGTATTTGGTACTTAGCTATTGCAATAGGCAATAAAACTGCTGGTGCAATGGGTGGTATGATTGATGAAATCACTCAAAAATATTCTCTTTCTACTTTCTTTTTAATCTTTACACTAGTGCCAATTGGAATTGGATTACTTGCTGTTATTCTTCATCCTGTTCTAAAAAAATTAATGCATGGTGTAAAATAATTTCACTGTGTTTCAATTCAAAAAAAGTCTTTAGATGTTTTCTAAAGACTTTTTTTTATATTCGACTTTAAATAAATAAACATGACAGATATTCTAAAAACAGCAACTGCGGAATTAACCATTGAAGAAATTCAGAATTTTAAAGGCAATTACCCAAAGCAATTGTGGTATTTATTTACGGTAGAAATGTGGGAGCGATTTTGCTTTTATGGAATGCGTGGGGTACTTACCTTTTTTATGGTAGATCAGTTATTGTTAAAAGATGATGCTGCTAATTTACAGTACGGTGCCATACAAGCATTTGTATATGCATTTACCTTTATAGGTGGTATTTTTGCTGATAAGATTTTAGGCTTTAAGAA
>JAYVID010000098.1:0-23108 GCA_043770525.1 Ferruginibacter sp. | reverse complement strand
ATCAAGTAAAAAAGAAAATTCTATTCCTCACAGAAGAACATCAATTAATCAAAAAATGGATGGACGAAAAAAATGGGTGACCCATTGCGGAAGACAGGACAATATTATAGAAACAAAAAAGCCACCATTTTAAATGGTGGCTTTTTTGTTATAATTTGTCTTAGTGAATTTTTTCTGCTAATCTTGCGGTTCTCTGCAAACTTTGCGATAGTTTTTTATAATTTACTTACCACATCTGCAATAAGGAATGGCCTACCCAAAGTATAATAATGCAAAGCGGGTACCCCAGCTTTTTTTAATTCTCTCGATTGCTCTAATAACCACTCGGCACCTACTATTTCAACATCAGCATCTGTTTTACATTTATTTACTGCATTCGATAAATCGGTAGGTAAGTCTATAGAAAATATTTTAGGCAACATGGTAAGTTGCTTTTTATTGTAAATAGGCTTTAGCCCTGGAATAATAGGAACTGTAATACCTATAGCCCTACAAGCATCTACAAAAGCAAAATACTTTTGATTGTCAAAAAACATTTGTGTTACAATATAATCCGCACCAGCATCTACTTTTTCTTTTAAGTATTTCAAATCGGAATCCATGTTTGGCGCTTCAAAATGTTTTTCAGGATAGCCCGCTACGCCTACACAAAATTTAGTTTTAGCTGTATTGGTTAAATCTTCCTCTTGGTAAATACCAGAATTTAAATTTTGAACCTGCTTTACTAGATCTGTTGTATAAAAATGCCCACCAACTTCTGGTTCGAAAGCAGTTTCGTTTTTAGCAGCATCACCTCGAAGTGCCAGTACATTATCTATACCTAGGTAATTTAAATTTATCAAGGCATCTTCTGTTTCGTTTATATTAAAGCCACCACAAATAAGATGCGGTACTGTATCCACATTGTACTTATTCATTATAGCTGCGCAAATAGACTCCGTACCAGGACGCTTTCGTACCACAACTTTTGAAAAACTACCATCAACGGCTTTTTTAAATACATGCTCACTTCTATGATAAGTAACATTTATAAAAGAAGGTTTGTGCTCCATTAATGGGTCTAAATGTGCATATAAAGATTGTATACCCTTGCCTTTTAATGGGGGTAAAATTTCAAAAGAAATAACAGTGTCTTTGGCTTGGTTTAAGTGATCCGTAACTTTCATAGTTTGCTTTGCTCTTGTATTTAAGTTTACAAATTTACATAAGCTACGATAGATATACAAAAGATAGATTTAAGTATATACAAGCCAAAATATAAACAAAAACCTTAATAGCTGTTAAAAATTGTTTTAAAGCAGCATTGCAAAAAACAAGTTTTGTACATTTGTATATAAAAACTACCCATTTGAGCTTAACAATACAAACAAAGAACCTCGTAAAAATATATGGTAGCCGTACGGTGGTAAACAATGTTTCCTTTAATGTGAAGCAAGGTGAAATTGTAGGCTTGCTTGGACCCAATGGTGCTGGAAAAACTACGTCATTCTACCAAGTAGTAGGGCTCGTAAAGCCAGATAAAGGAGATGTGTTTTTAAATGATATAAATATTACTAAGTTGCCCATGTACAAGCGTGCAAAAATGGGAATTGGTTATTTACCACAAGAAGCTAGTGTGTTTAGAAAACTAACGGTAGAAGAAAATATTATAGCGGTACTAGAAATGACCAAATTAAAAAAAGCACAGCAAAAGGAAAAGCTAGAATCATTGCTGAATGAATTTAGACTACAACATGTAAGGAAAAACAATGGAGATACACTTAGTGGGGGAGAAAGACGAAGAACAGAAATAGCCCGAGCGTTAGCAGTAGACCCTAAATTTATTTTGTTAGACGAGCCCTTTGCTGGTGTAGATCCCATAGCAGTAGAAGATATACAAGAAATTATAGCGAAGCTTAAATATAAAAATATTGGTATTCTTATTACTGATCACAATGTTAATGAAACGCTGTCTATTTGCGACCGAGCGTACTTGCTTATAGAGGGCAGTATTTTTAAACACGGCACAGCAGAAGAACTAGCGGGAGATGAACAAGTAAGAAGATTGTACCTTGGTAAAAATTTTGAATTAAAAAGAAAAGATTATTTACATGATGATGTGAGGAATAATGAAAATGCACTTAATCTAACAACCAACCCTTCTTAATTAAAAACGCCTGACAACTTTCGCAAAATCTTGTTTCTTCATCTAAAGGATTACCACCGTTAGCATCTCTCATAAAACAATATTTTTGAGGGCAATGTGGTAAGCCTTGTGTATGCCCAAGTTCATGTATGGCTACTTTGTAAAATTGTGCCACTTTGTTTTTGGGTGTTAATCTAAAGGAAGAAATTACACAAGCATTACCAGGGCTATATCCCAAGCCCATAACTCCCCAATCATCCACCTCGTTTTTTGTAGTGCTTATGTCTTTGCTTGTCATACCAATAACAACGGTATCTGCTCCTACCAATCTGCTTTCAAAATTTAATAAAGAATCTGCTCTGTATCGGTTTCTGGGTTGGTAATATGTGTTTGAAGGAAGTTCTATTGATTTGAGTAAAATAGTATTAGGTAAAACTTTTTTTAAAGAAGCAATGGTTTGGTTTACTATAGAAGTGTCTATATCAGTATATGGCAAAACAATTACTACAGGGCTTTTTGTTTGATGGGGAATATTGTTTTTACAACTTTTAAATATCCAACTAGAAAAGAGAACAAAGCAAAAGAAATAATTTTTTTTAATAAACATCAAATTAAGATTTATTTATTCGGTGTTGAAATAACCTCCTCTTCAATTATTTCTATGATCTCATTATCTTTTTTTGATGGTTTAAAACTTGAAAAAGCAATCTTTTCAATTTTTGAATTATAGGATGAAGATGTATTAGTAAAAACAATTGTACCAGCTAAATAATCTTCTTTTTGTAAAGTGATTCTAACATTATTCCCTCTTTCTATATTATAACTATTGTAATAAGAATTTTTTACAAGGCTTTTATCTTTCATCAATTTTTTTATCTGGAAGAATTCTTTCTGGTATTTATTATAGTTTGGAAAAACAATTTGAAGAGAATCGAATTGATTGTTAATAAAATATTTTAATGCATTTTCAGCAGAAGCTCTTTTTACATTAGAAACACTTTTATTGTATTGGTCATAAACAGAACTATAAAGAATAGACTCATTGAAACTTTTGTTAATGATAGGACAGTTTTGGTACATGTAAATTGTAAAATACTGTTTTAAATTATAAAATTCATTCAATGACTTTTCTCCTAAAGTAGATTTAACGTTTTTAATATAGTTTGAATCTTTAAATAACGTAGTAGTACATTGTTGTAATGAAGAAAGTATTTTTTGCATATTATCATTAACCTTTGATGATATACATGGACAAACGGAGTTGTAAAATGACTCTAGTAATTTTTTATTTTCTGAGTAAATATTTTCAGAATAAATCCAAAGCCCTTCTTTATTAAATTTACTAAATGTCTTAATAAACATTTTTTCTAGGGCATCTTTTTCAGAAATCTTATTTGATTTTGAAAAAGCAAAAAGCGCATTAGCAAAATTTTTATTTTCTATATTAAAAGCACCAGTTGCGGTATTACTCAAAACGATGAAATAGTTATTTATGGGTGGTTTTGATTCTTTTTTATAAACATTCAGCAGGTTAGAATATATAAGCGAATCATTTTGTCCCATAGAAACAAAAGATATCTGTAAAAAGAAAATAATTAAAAAGCTAAGCTTGTATTTTTTCATTAAAATTAAATTTGGTTATTAATCGACCCTCTTCCCATCTCCATAAACCTCCATCAATGCTTCCACACTATCCTTTAATGCACAAGATGCATCATCAAAAAAATCATCTTTCCCTTTTTTTGAAGCCTTGTTGCTTGAAGAGTTTTTCACAGTTGTTTTTATAGATTCTATGGTATCAAAAAATTGCGGAACGGCTTTTTCATAAAAACCATTTATAGCCTCTATTTCAATAAGTACATCTTCATACTCTGTAAGAATGCTATTTATTTCTTTTACATTATCTACAGAATACCTGCGAGGTATTCTATTAAATAAAGCGGTAAGGGTTAATGAAATGCTCATTAATTATTTTATTAAAGGTTCTTTAAAGTAATTCAATCTTAAAGTATCATTCCAACCATTTGCGTTTTTTTCAAAACTACGGCTATTGTAAAAAATCATTCCTTTAATATTGAGAAGGCTTCTTAGTTTTTTAATTTGCCTTGGTATTTGAGTTTTATCTTTCCATGCAGGGTTGGTACCTGCACGATAAATGCCTATACCAATATAGCAATCTTTGCCATAGCTATTTTTTGCCCACCAGTCTGCAAGTACATTGTAATCGCAAAGTTTATGGTCTATTTCCCAATACAATTGTGGTGCCACATAGTCTATCCAATCTTTTTTTAACCACAATAAAATATCTGCATAAAGGTCATCGTAATTTGTTTGTCCCGCCTTGGTTTCACTACCTGTACTATCTACCGATGCGTTGCGCCACACACCAAAAGGGCTTATACCAAATTTACATTTACTGTTTACTTGTTTTATGGTTCTAGATATTTGTGTAATAATAGAATCAGTATTGCTTCTTCTCCAGTTGTCTTTTGTCATTCCATTACCCAATCTTTTATACATTTTTTCATCTGGAAATTCTTTACCGGGAATGCGATAAGGATAAAAATAATCATCCATGTGTATTGCATCTACCTTATACCTTGTTACAATATCTTTTACTACACTCACCACAAATTTTTGAGCCTCTTTATTACCTGGGTCAAAGTATTTTTTATCTCCGTAAGCTATAAACCAGTCGGGGCGCTGGCGTGTAATATGCATTGTGGTAATGTTGGCTTTTTTTATGCTAAATACTGCTCGGTAAGGGTTGAGCCATGCATGAAACTCCATTCCTCTTTTATGTGTTTCTTCTATCATAAAAGCAAGTGGGTCGTAAAAAGGATTGGGAGCCTGCCCTTGCACCCCTGTAAGCCACTGGCTCCAAGGCTCTAATTTTGATGGATAAAATGCATCTGCAGCAGGTCGTATTTGTACTATTGCAGCATTCATACCATTGCGTTTGTGCATATCCAATAATTTTATAAAAGAAGATTTTTGCAATTCTACATCTGTAGTAGGCATAGGTGGCCAGTCTACATTATCTACAGAAGCAACCCACACACCCCTAAATTCTTTTTTTTGTGCTTGGGAAAATTGTAAAAAACAAATAAATATTAAAGAGACAAAAAGTTTCATTAAAAGAAGGTTGTAAATTTAAAAAGATTAATTGCGCATTTTATCTAGCAACTTACTTAAAGTATTAGCTTCTGCTTCTGAAACAGCAGTACAAATACTTATAATTTCATTGTGTTTTTCATCTAGTTTTTTAAGTGTTTTTTTTCCTTTGGTAGAAATACTAACATCTACCAAGCGCTTATCGGTAGGGCAAGCAGTTTTTACCACCAACCCTTTTAATACAAGCCTATCCACAATTCTACTGGTATCACTCATTTTATCTAACATGCGCTGGCGAATTTGTAAAGTAGAAATTGGTTTGCCCGCCCCCCTTAAAATTCGTAAAATATTAAATTGTTGTTGGGTGATATCTTCTTTATCAAAAAAGGCTTTTAGTTTTTCATTTATCCAGTTAGCAGTGTAAATAATATTTACCATTACCTTTTGGTGCTCGTCTAAAAACTTACTTTGGTTTATATCTTTTTCTAAACTCATAATTTGTACAAAATAACAGCATTAAGGTTTAAAAATTACCTTTTCTTTTTAAAGTTTAATTAATGTTTTCTTGCCTCTCGTTATTGTCATCATCATCAGAAAACTCATTTACATAAATTTTTACTAGTATTAAAAAATAGCTTATTAGCAAGGGGCCAAAAATTAATCCCACAAAGCCAAATAAATTTAAACCCACAATAACCCCTAAAACTGTTATAAGCGGGTGCACATCACCCATCTTTTTCATTACAGTTATACGTGCTACATAATCTACATTACCCGTAACCAATAAACTATAAAGACCCAACCCTACAGCACCCATTGTGTGCCCTTGGGCGTATAAAAAGAGCGTAAGGGGTATCCACATAATCATGGTACCCACCAACGGAAAAAAAGCAAAAATCCCTGTGAGAAAACCCCACAAAGCCCAATCATCTATACCAAAAATAAGGTAACCAATAGAAGCAAAAACACCTTGCACCAAACAAATAATAGGAATGCCCAATGCATTGGCTCTTATCATCATTTTAGTTTCGGTGGCTAATATATTTATGTTGTGTGGCTTTAGAGGAATTAATTTGTTTAGCTTTTTTTCTAAATCTCTACCGCCAACTAATAAGAAGTAAAGTAAAAAAAACATAATAAAAATATTGGCTAGCAGGCTAGCCGTATTGCTTAAAAGATTGGGTAAAAATGCTGACACTTTTTGTGCAACAGATTTTATATTTCCAGAAGATAATATCTCTGTTCCAGTTTTTTCGGTAATGGTTTTAGCTACAGATTCTATAGTGGTTATTATTTTATCTTGGTTTTGTATAACCTCGTTTATCTTAGGGCTAATAAGGGCTACACTTACATAAATAAGTAAGCTTATAGCAAAGAGATATATAAAAATAAATAAAAATGCTGTAGGATTTTTTTTCCATTTCTTTTTAAATATAAGGTTGAAATACTGTGCCCTGCTTACAATATACAGTGTAAGGGCACCTAAAAAACCAGGTAAAAAAACGAACAATTGTTTTATTAGTAATATGGCAATTAGTACAATTATAATCAACACAATTATCTGTGTAATTCTACCATTGAATAGGGTTTTATTCATCTTATTATTTTTTATAAAGAGTGAATTGTTTTAAATAACAAAAAATGTATTACTGTAATATTATATTACAACTAAGAATATTTTACTTCCATACACTTTCACCCTCACTGCAATTTGCACAAATATCAATATTCTTTCTACTGGTCATAAGCTCGCTTCTAAATTGCTTATAGTTATCGTTGTGCCATATATTTTTAAAAGATTCGTTTTTTAAATTACCCAAGCGGTGCGTTGCATCTTTATCAAAACAACAAGGCACTACCAAACCATCCCATGTTATTACATTGGCATGCCATAGTTTCCAACAGCGATTAGCAAATTTATTTTTTGCCTTAAAACTACCATCGGCATTGCGCTTGTAGCGGCTGTATTTTTCGTTGGTAGGTATAAGGTTGTTGGGGTCGTTTTCATAATCGTACACTTGGGCACTTTTAAAACGTACTTCGTCTACCCCTATTTCTTTGGCCAGTTTTTTTATATCTTCTATTTGATGCTCATTGTGTTTTACAACCAAAAACTGAAAAAAAACAAAAGGCGTTTTACTATTTAATTCTTTTTTCCACTTTACTATATTTTTAGCCCCTTCTATTACTTTTTCTAAGTTTCCCCCTACTCGGTATTGTATATATGAGTCTTGTGTGGTACCATCTATAGATATAATAAGCCTATCGAGCCCACTTTCTACGGTTTTTTTTGCGGCATCATCTGTAAGGTAATGTGCATTGGTACTAGTGGCAGTATAAATACCTTTATCATGCGCATATTTTACCATTTCTAAAAAAGAAGTGTTTAAATATGGCTCACCTTGAAAATAAAAAATAAGGTATAAAAGTTCTTTATAAATATCATCTATCGTTTCTGTAAAGAAATCTTTTTTAAGCATACCGGTAGGTCTTGTAAAAGCCCTAAGCCCACTTGGGCACTCGGGGCAGCGAAGGTTGCAGCTTGTTGTGGGTTCAAATGATATAGAAACAGGGTAACCCCATTGCACAGGCTTATCCATCAACTTACTTAAATAAAAACTGCTAAGCACTTTTATACCATTCCACATACGCCTAGGCGTAAGCTTGCTAGCAAGGTTTAGGGTATCATTTAAATTTAAGTGAGGCATAAAGCAAAAGTAGGTAGATAATAGCTGTGAGCGATAAAATAAACGTTATAATCTTATTTAAAATGAAACGTGTTTTTGAAAAAACTTATGAATACGGGGCTTCGTATATAATATTACCTTTGTAATGTCGTTATTAATACCAATAAACCCCTCTTTATATTAAGCAGCAAGTAAATAAATATAATAAAGTATCAAATTTGAAAAAGCTATGAAAAAATTATTCCTTTTCTTTTTATTGATATCACAATACTGTTTTGCACAAGAGGAGCGCCAAGATGTAGAGTCTATTGCACGCATGGAAATGCAGGCACATCAAAATTCGTTTGCTGGAAATGCGGGAGAATCTTTAGCATCGGATAATTTTGATGTAAAATATTATAGGTGCGAATGGACTGTAGATCCAGCAGTAAGGTTTATAGAAGGTAAAGTAACCGTTTATTTTAAAATAACCAGCCCTTCTTCTTCTATTACATTAGATTTAATGAATAGCCTTATTGTAGATAGTGTAAAAAAAACAAATTCATCATTTACATATTTACAATCAACCAACACACTTACAATAAACTTTCCTACAAATATTAATGCAGGTGTATTAGATTCTGCAACTATTTGGTATAAGGGAGTGCCAGCTAGCACAGGGTTTGGTTCATTTATTCAAGACAACCATGCGGGTGTACCTGTAATGTGGACACTAAGCGAAGCTTATGGTTCACGTGATTGGTGGCCATGCAAAAACGGTGTAAATGATAAAGCAGATTCTGTAGATGTATACATTACACACCCATCTACAATTACAAGTGTTGCAGGTGTTACAACTCCATGCAAAGCCGCAAGCAATGGATTGTTGCAATCAGAAACAGCACTAACTGGCGGTAAAACCATCACACATTGGAAACATCGTTATCCAATAGCTTCTTATTTAGTTTGTATTGCTATTACAAATTACGTAACGTTTAATAATGCTGTACAATTGGGTGCTACCAACCTACCCATGCTTACCCATTGTTATCCAGAAAACCTTGCTACTTGGCAAACCAATACCCAAAGCGTTTTAGATGCCATGCTGCTGTTTCACAATGACTTTGGGCCCTATCCCTTTATAAAAGAAAAATATGGGCATGTTCAATTTGGTTGGGGTGGCGGCATGGAGCACCAAACAGCTACTTTTCTTGTAAACACAGGAGAGTCGCTTATGGCGCACGAGCTAGGTCACCAATGGTTTGGCGATAAAATAACCTGCGATAGCTGGGAAGATATTTGGTTGAACGAAGGTTTTGCAACCTATACGGCTGCCTATTTTATGGAAAAGAAATACCCTGCAACAGCGCTGGCAAATAGAAAAGCTGTAATTAACTTTATAACATCTTTACCCGGTGGATCGGTAAAAGTGCAAGATACCATGGTACTTGGGCAAATTTTTAGTGGTAGACTCAGCTATAGAAAAGGTAGCTATTTATTATACATGCTTCGCTCAATATTGGGAGATGATGTGTTTATGAGAGGAATTAGAAGGTATGTACAAGACCCTACACTTGCTTATGGCAATGCTAGAACAATAGATTTGCAAAGAAACTTAGAAGCAGAAAGTGGTAAAAACCTTACTTACTTTTTTGACCAATGGTACCGAGGCCAAGGTTACCCAAGCTACCAAGTAAAATGGAATGTGCTCGATACAAATTGTGTAAGCATAAAACTTTCGCAAATAACATCTATGCCTAGCTCTGTGCCGTTTTTTAAACTACCTGTGCAGCTTACTTTTAAAAATGCTACACAAGAAAAAACGGTAACGGTAGATAATACCGTAAACGATCAAATATTTATTCGATCATTGGGTTTTACAGCAGATACGGTATTGGTAGACCCAGGCTTGTGGCTTATTACCAAAAACAATACAACAGAAAAAACGGCTGATGTAACGGATGGAAGTTGTAACCCAAAACCTACCAACAATGGCCAAGGCGGGTTGGATATTTATCCTAACCCTGTTACAAACCCTGTTACCATAAACCTGCACGATTTTAATGACCAAACAGCTACAGTAAATATTTATAACAAACTAGGGCAAATAATATATAGTAAAAACATTCCGCTTTATTATGGCACAGCTTCTATTACGCTGCCAGCAGGCAACTGGGCAAGGGGGGTGTATATTGTAAAAGTAGTTGCTGGGGGTAAAACGTTGGCTAAGCAGATGGTGAGGTAGAAGAGGTGGTTGTAATTTGGGCCGTTGTTGTTTGGTGAATTAGATGTGTTGAAATACTGAAGGATAAAACACCATTGTATTGAACGCTTCATGCGTTAGTGAGTGCCTATGACTACCACCAGTGATAAACCGAGGCTTTCTTCACCTGTAGAAACACAAGCTTGCTCTACTACCCAACACAATAGCAATACATAAAAAACTAAATTATTTAGCAAAAAAACCTATCTTTATTACCTGTAAATAACCATACAGACATTTTTATATGATAGCCATAATAGATTGTAACAGTTTTTATTGCTCCTGCGAAAGGTTGTTTAGGCCAGAGCTAGACAATAAACCCGTAGTGGTACTGAGCAACAACGATGGTTGTATTGTATCTAGAACAGATGAAGCAAAAAAATTAGGAGTAGCAATGGCGGGCCCCTATTTTATGGCAAAGCCTATTATTGAGCAGCATGGTGTGTACACTTTTTCATCTAACTATAATTTGTATGGCGACCTTAGCTGGCGGGTAATGGAAACCCTACGCATTATACTGGGCCAAGAAAATGTAGAAGTATATTCTGTAGACGAAGCGTTTTTAAACATAAGTGAGTTTAAAGAAAAAGATTTAACTGCACTCGGCTTGTATATAAGAGCTGTGGTAGAGGAGTGGACGGGTATAAAAGTATCTATAGGCATAGCACCCACCAAAACCCTTAGCAAAATGGCCAACCATATAGCTAAGAAAAATAAAATAGCAACACAGTGTGTAGTAGTGTTAGATACAGCGCAAAAAATAATGGAAGCATTACAAAATACACCAGTGAATGAGGTATGGGGCATAGGTAGGCAATATGCAGAAAAACTGAAGGAAATGAATGCGGTGTACACAGCCTTTGACCTAAGTAAAAAAAGTGAAGCTTGGGCACAAAAAAACCTTGGTGGTGTAGTAGGTACCCGTATGATAAGAGAACTAAATGCTGCTCATACAATAGAAATTGCAAAAGAACAGTTAACCGAAAAAAAAATGATAGCATGCACTCGCATGTTTGGCAAAAGCGTGCATAAAATAGAAGATATAAAAGAAGCGGTGGCCACCTACACTAGCCGTGCAGCAGAAAAACTAAGAAGGCAAAACAGTGCCGCTACCACCATTTCTGTTTTTGTACTTACAAAAGAGCCTACTAATACCAATCGATTTAGACATGGAAATACCATAAGCCATTATACCGTTTTATCTATTGCCACTTCTGCTAGTAATGAGCTTATAAAAGCAGCATTAAAAATTGTAGATCAAATTTATATAAAGGGAAAGCAATATAAAAAAGCAGGTGTAACCCTTAGTGGGCTTGTGCCCGATGATACCATACAGGGCAATCTTTTTGTACCTGAAAAACACAACAATAAACGTATGCTGATGGATATGATGGACAATATTAATTTTTCTATGAGAGATGATATTTTGAAATTTGCAGCAAGTGGCACCAAACGTAATTGGAAAATGAGGGTAGAAATGCGTAGCCCTCGATACACTACAAGATGGGATGAATTGTATAAGGTAAAATAAAAACAACTTTAAAACAAAAAGGGCAATATGTTTTCGCACATTGCCCTTTTTAAAATTATTTTAATACTTATAAACCACTGATGCAAATACCTATTTGGCCAGATTTAATATCTGGAGCAACTCCATCTTTAAATACATTGCTAATGGCATAAGAGCCAAATATTGAATAAATACCATAACCCACTCGGGCGGTAAGTGCAATACGAGTGGTGTTAAAAAAAGCTTTACTAGATTCTTTATAAGTAAAACCATTAAGCTTGGAACCAGCAGAATTTAGCAAATTTTTGCCTTTAGTATGAGCATTAATCAATGTACCAACTTTTACACCTAGCGCAGCTTTAATAGCTTTGTTAGGATTATCGATATTGCTTGTAAACCTTAATTCTAAAGGAACTTCTAAAAAGGCAGCAGCTATTTTATACTTTTTATAGTTGTTACCAGTATCAGTTCTTATAAAAGGTAGTTTTGAATTGTTAGCAGTAATTTTAGCCTCCATTTTTTTAAAATAAATATTGGTAGTACCAACACCAACACCAATACCCAAACTAAATTTAGGACTGTTTTTAAATTGCTTATCCAACATTACATATAAATTGGCGCTGCGGTTAAATCCTTTAATAGTGTTCTTTACACTATCTGCTGTACCTGTCCAAAAGTTTGTACCAAGCTGTATCATAAAATGATCTGCAGACCTTGTTTCTATAATGCTGGTATTTTTTTTATTTTCAGGCTGCGCAAAAGAAGCTATCGAAATGGTAAAAGCAACAAGGGTAAATAACAATTTTCTCATAATAATTTCTTAGCAGACAAAAATACCTGCAAATGGGTTAATGAAAGGTTAAACATTATAAAAAAAGAGCCACTTAAAGCGGCTCTTTTTGCTCCCACTGCTGGACTTGAACCAGCGACCCTCTGATTAACAGTCAGATGCTCTAACCAACTGAGCTAAGTAGGAATATTTTTTTCAATTTTTTTCGCTGCTTGAACCAGCGTTCCTCCCGATAAAAAATCGGGATGCTCTAACCAACTGAGCTAAGTAGGAATCTCCTATTAATTTCTTAATGGGATGCAAAAATAGAGATTTTTGCGGCAAAAAAAAATATTCTTGCAATTATTTTATCCAATTAAACAAAGCATTTTCTTCAAATCCTACAAAAACACCATTTTCACGGTTTTCTATAAGGTAAGTTTTTAAAAAATACCCTTCACCACTGGTATTTCTGCCGTTTGATAAAGAAAACTTATATCTATGAAGTGGGCAAACAATATTACCCAAAGCATCAACATAACCCTGGGCCATATTTCCACCAGCATGTGGGCATTTTGTAGTGCAAGCAAAAAGGTTTTCATTTTTAAAAGCAATACAAATTTTTTTACCATTTACGTCAACTGTTGCCAAACCTTCTGGTGAGAAATCTATTTCAGAAATTGTATCTGCAATTTTGTACCATTTAAAAATTTTGCTCATAAAAAATATTGCTAAGGTAAAATAACGGTGTAAAATTTGAGGTTACATCAATAAAAAAACTCAGCCTTGTAAGGGTATCTAATTTGGTACATATCCCTCACTTTGTTTAAAATGGTTTGCCTTAGCAAAGCAAAATTTTGTTTATCAATAGCAGATACAAATACACAATTGCCCTTTGTACTTTCTTCCCATCTTTCCTTAAGTGCTTGTAAAATTTCAAGCTTTACTTCATCTTCTAGCCACTCATCAAAAGTATTTTTTTCAAACTGATCCATTTTATTAAAAATAGTAATGGTCAATTTTTCTGCACAACCAAGCTCTGCAAGGGTTTTGTTTACTACCGCTAGTTGCTCTTCATATTGTGGGTGAGAAATATCCACCACATGCAGCAACACATCTGCCTCCCTTACTTCATCAAGTGTGCTTTTAAAACTCTCTACTAAATGATGCGGTAGCTTGCGAATAAAACCAACTGTATCGCTTAACAAAAAAGGTGTTTGCTCAAACACTACTTTTCTAGTAGTTGTATCGAGTGTTGCAAATAATTTATTTTCGGCAAACACTTCGCTTTTGCTCAGCCCATTCATGATGGTACTTTTACCTACGTTTGTATAACCCACCAATGCAACACGTATAAATTCGCCCCGTTCTTTTCGTTGGGTAAATGATTGCCTATCAAAATCACCCAAGCGTTTTTTGAGTACGCTTATTTTATCTTTTACAATACGTCTATCTGTTTCTATTTCTGTTTCCCCTGGACCACGGCTTCCTATACCGCCTCCTTGACGTTCAAGGTGCGTCCACATACCTTTTAACCTTGGTAAAATGTATTGGTATTGTGCAAGCTCCACTTGAGTTCTTGCTTGTGCCGTTTGGGCTCGGCTGGCAAAAATATCCAATATCAAATCGCTTCTATCTATTGTTTTTACTTTTACTTCTCCTTCTATGTTTTGTATTTGTGAGCCCGTAAGTTCATCATCAAAAATTACCAATGTTACACTTTTAGAAAGAATATATTTTCTAATTTCTTCTAATTTTCCTTTTCCTACAAAAGAGCGTGGGTCGGGGTGTTTTAGTTTTTGAGTAAAGCGCTTTATTGTTTTTACTCCAGCGGTTTCTGCCAAAAACTCTAACTCGTCTAAGTATTCACCTACCTGCACATCGGTTTGGTCATCTTGTATAACACCTATTAAAACAGCCGTTTCATTGTTTGCTGCTAATTTTTTTTTATCTATCAATGTGGTTATTTTATTTTTCTATTATACTGTTATGTTTCATTTACTCACAAAAATGTATAATTGTATTTGTTTTATTATTTAAGTATTCTCTTTGCAAGATAAACCAAAAAAAGAAATGCCAACTTTTTTAAAGCTGGCATCCTTTGTCTAAAGTCTTATATCTATTTTTTATTTCTTTTTATTCATCGCATCTACCCATATCTTCATCGTTTCACATTCTAAATATTCTGGGTCTATCATTATAAAGTAACCGCTCAATTTAGTACTAAACCATTTTTCCAAAGCAGCATCTTTCTTTTCTGCAAGTGCCCTATCAGCAATTTTGCTGTAGTCATCTTTCATATTTTCTCTGTGTGGCTCCGATTGAGATTTTAAATAAACAATTCTCACACCTCTTTTACCAGATGCATCAGCATATTCTAAGGGTTGTGAGTATGCGCCTAATTTTAAGTTTTTTAAAATAGGTACTATATCTTTATCCAATTGATCTATTGTAAGAAATGTTCCATTGGGCCCTTGCTTCATACCAGCAGTAAATTTGCCACCTTCATCATCACTGTACCTACTAACAGCGGTACCAAAATCAATGGTGCCTGCTATTAATTTTGCTCTTACACTATCCAGTTTTTCAAAACCTGCTTTCAGCTCTACATTGGTTACCTGTGGTATTTTAATGATATGTCTTACCAAAGCATCTTCCCCACTTCTTGTAACTAATTGTACAATGTGATAACCAAATTTACTTTTAAATGGGTTTGAAATCATTCCATCTTTTAGAGTAAAAGATTTTGCCAAAAAAGTAGGATCTATGTCTTTTTGGTTTCTATTTATTTCCATCTGTCCAAATCGCTCTTTAGCACCAGGCTCATCAGAGTACTTTGCTGCTGCTGCTTTAAAGTCTATTTTTCCTGCTTCAATAGTTGTTTTGTAACCTGCCAATTGTTCCTTACAATATTCTTCAGCATCCCTACTGGCTTTTGGATAAACTATAATTTCACCAATTTCTACTTCTGATTCGTAAAAGGGTAAACTATCTTGATTGAGCTTGCTAAAATAATTTTTTACTTCGTTTGGAGTAATTCTTATGTCGCCTACAATTTTATTACGCATAGCTTGCGCAAGTTTTTGATCTCTTATAGGATCACGCATTTCATCTTTAAACTGATAAATAGTTTTGCCTGCTAGTTTTTCAAATTCTTCTTTACTGCCTACTCTACTCAACACATCTCTAACCCTATTATCCACATCACCCTCTACATCTTCATCAGATACGGGTAACGAATCTTTTTCAGCTTGTAAAACGAGCGTTTTTGTACCTAACAAATCTTGCAGTAAAAAGCATTTGGCGTTTTCGGGTACTTCTGCTCCTTGGCGTTGCATATCTGCTAACCTATCTACAATATCGCTTCGTAAAACTATTTTATTACCTATTACAGCAACAATTTTATCTGCCAATACTTTTCCTGGTTGTGCAAAAACATTGGTAAAACCTGCCAGCAAACAAATAAATAGTAAAATTCTTTTTTTCATATTTTAATTCTTTTGCAGAAAAACAAACTACTTTTTTCAAAGATAAGCCCACATCTTTTGGTAGACTTGTCTTTACTTGTTATTTAACAAAAAATTGCAGCAGACTAACTGCTGCAATTATGTATATTTTTTCTTGTTAAGGCCTAAGCATTTAAATTCAAATGTTCAATAATCAATGTTCAATAATCAAATTTCAAATTTTCAACTCAAAACAGTCTAAAAAATAGAAAACATGCATTTGACTAAAAGCCTCCCAACCTTAAATTTTGAACCTTCAACCTTCAACCTTCAACTTTTATAAAGTCCTCTTAACCTCCACTTCTTCAAACGCCTCTACTATATCGCCCATTTTAATATCGTTGTAGTTTTTAATAACCAAACCACACTCCATACCAGATGTTACTTCTTTGGCATCGTCTCTATAACGTTTCAAACTACTTAATTCTCCAGTATGTATTACAATACCCTCTCTTACCAAGCGTATGCGATTGTTACGTGCCATTTTACCATCCAATACCATACAACCTGCTACGGTAGCTTTATCAAAACGGTATGTTTCTTTTATTTCTACATTACCTAATATTTTCTCTTCTACTGTAGGCTCAAGCATACCTTCCATGGCACTCTTAATTTCCTCAATGGCGTTGTAAATAATAGAATACATTTTTATTTCTATGGCTTCATTTTCTGCCAAACGAGCAGCTTGTATACTAGGGCGTACGTTAAATCCAATAATAATAGCATCAGAACCAGCAGCCAAGTTTACATCATTTTCAGTGATGGCACCTACAGCTTTGTGTATTACTTTCACTACAATCTCTTCTGTACTTAATTTTTGTAATGAATCACTCAATGCCTCTACAGATCCATCCACATCACCTTTCAGAATTACGTTCAATTCTTTAAAGTTTCCTAATGCCAAACGACGACCAATCTCCTCAAGTGTAATATGCTTTCTTGCACGCATACCTTGCTCACGCAATATTTGCCCACGCTTATAAGCATTTTCTCTAGCATCACTTTCGTTTGCAAATACTTTAAAGGTTTCACCTGCTTGTGGTGCACCATTTAAGCCTAATATTAATACTGGCGTAGATGGTGGCGCTGCATTTGAACGTTGGTTACGCTCATTGTACATTGCTTTTACTTTTCCAAAAAACTGACCAGATACAATCATATCTCCTTGCTTCAACGTACCATTTTGTACCAATATGGTTGCTACATATCCTCTACCTTTATCAAGCGATGCTTCAATAACAGTACCACTGGCACCTTTTTCTGCGTTTGCTTTAAGCTCAAGAATATCTGTTTCAAGCAATATTTTCTCTAATAGTAAATCTATATTTTCTCCTTTCTTTGCGCTTATTTCCTGACTTTGAAATTTACCACCCCAGCTTTCTACTAGTATATTCATACCAGCAAGCTGTTGTTTAATTCTTTCAGGGTCTGCACCATCTTTATCTACTTTATTTATTGCAAATATCATAGGTACATTGGCTGCTTGCGCATGAGAGATAGCCTCTTTTGTTTGAGGCATTACCGCATCGTCTGCCGCTACTACAATTACTGCTATATCTGTAACTTTTGCTCCACGAGCACGCATAGCCGTAAAGGCCTCATGCCCTGGTGTATCTAAGAAGGTAATAGCTCTACCACTTGGCAGTGTTACTTCATAAGCACCTATATGCTGTGTAATACCACCAGCCTCACCTGCAATTACATTTGTATTTCTTATATAATCAAGCAAAGATGTTTTACCATGATCTACGTGACCCATGATTGTTACAATAGGAGCCCTGTCTTTTAATAATGCTGGATCATCATCTTCCTCTGCCAAAGCCAAGTCTGCTGCGTCTTCCACACCTATAAATTCTACTTCATAGTCAAATTCGCTTGCTACCAATTCAATTACATCAGCTTCTAAACGTTGGTTAATGGAAACCATTATACCCAAGTTCATACACTTGCCTATGATATCTGCAAAGCTCACATCCATCATACCTGCCAACTCACTAACAGAAATAAACTCAGTTACTTGTAACTTATTTCCTTCTTCTGGTCTGTTGCTTTGTGCTTCGTTAAATAAATCTCTTTTTTCTTTTCTATATTTTGCTTTAGAACTTTTCCCACGTCCACCTGCACCAGCTAATTTAGCTTGTGTTTGTTTTAGTTTTTCTTGAATTTCTTTAGCATCTATTATTTTATCTTCTTTGCGTGGAGCATTAGCACCACCACCTTGGCCTGGTCTTTGAAAACGACCACCACCACCTTGTCCTGGACCTCTGTTTGGTCCACCACCACCTTGCTGTGGTCCACGGTTTGTTCCACCTTGTCCTCTGTTTGCACCACCATCACCTATTATTGGTCTTGGTCCACGGTTTTCGTTATTTGGTGGAGCACCTGCGCCAGGAGCACCAGGCTTCTTTTGTATTGGTATGCGCTTACGTTTATGTGCATCATCCCTTTTTGGTCTTGTATCATTGTCTACAGGTAATGTTATCTTTCCTAAAATCTTAGGCCCTGTAAGTCTTTCTGAAAGTATATTCTCAATAACTGGGGGTGCATCATTGGCTACAGGCTCTTCTTTTGCAATAATAGAAACAGGTTCAGCAGCTTTAATTATAGACGGTTCCTCTTTCTTTTTTGTACCTTTTTTAGGTCTTGTAGAAGAGTCTATTGTGCTTAAATCTATTTTATCTAAAACTTTAGGACCATCAAGTTCTGGAGCGTCTATTTTGGTTATTACTTCTTGTTTTGGCTCAATTACATTTTTTACCGGGGCTTCTTCTTTTACTTTTGCCTTTACTTCTTTTGCCTTTATTTCTTTTTCTTTTGCAGGGGGTGTAACTGGGGCTTGTTCAACAATAGTTAGTTTTAGCTTTGGAGTTTCAATAGCAGTAACTTCTACCTTTTCTTCCACCACAACTGGCTTTGGCTCATCTTTTGGCTTTTCTTCCTTCTTTTTTACAGATAAATCTTGCTCATCTTTCTTCTTTTTTGGGTCGGATGAAACGGCTTTTATCAATTCTACCTTATCTGCTTTTTCCTTAGCTGTTTTATCTCCTTGATATTCGCTTTGCAGTACACGATACATTTCATCTGAAAGCTTTGATGTTGGCTTCAAATCATCGCTTCCGCTTAAATTTTTAGACACAAGAAAGTCTATTAAGGTGTTTGCACCTATGTTAAACTCTTTGGCGGCTGCCATCAGCCTGGGTGTGTTTACTTCTGACATTCTTTGTTTTTGCAGTTCCATTAATTTGAAAAAAGGAACAAAATTTTCGATTGTTTATATTTCGCTTCAATTCATAATTACCATTTTATTCGTTTTCAAATTCTTGATTTAAAATACGTTTTACGTCAGTAATTGTTTCTTTTTCTAAGTCTGTTCTTCTTTCTATTTCTTCATCAGATAGGTTTAAAACAGAACGAGCAGTATCGCATCCTACTTTTTGTAAAATCTCAATTACCCATGGTTCTATTTCATCACTAAATTCTTCTAAGTCAATATCAAACTCTTCTTCTTCACCTTCATTATCACGGAACACATCTATATTGTAACCAGTAAGTTCGCAAGCTAGTTTAATGTTTACTCCACGGCGACCAATAGCTAATGATACCTGATCTGCTTTTAAGAAAACCTTTGCATGCATTTTTTCATTATCTAAATCTATGCTTGTAATCTTTGCAGGCGTAAGTGAACGTTGAATAAGTAATTGTGTATTGGCTGTCCAATTAATTACATCTATATTTTCGTTCTTCAATTCACGTACAATTCCATGTATACGGCTTCCTTTCATACCTACACAAGCACCTACAGGGTCTATACGATCATCAAAACTTTCTACCGCTACTTTTGCACGCTCACCTGGGTCACGTACAATTTTCTTTACTACTATTAAGCCATCAAATATTTCTGGCACTTCTATTTCTAATAGTTTTTCTAAGAAAAGCGGACTTGTACGAGACAAAATGATCACAGCTTGGCTGTTTTTCAATTCTACTTTTTTTACTACAGCCCTTACATTTTCACCCTTTTTAAAATAATCTGCAGCTATTTGTTCAGATTTTGGAAGCAACATTTCATTGCCATCTTCATCTAAAATAAGTACTTCTTTTTTCCACACTTGGTGTACTTCACCACTCACAATTTCGCCTACACGCTCTTCGTATTTTTTTATAAGTATATTTTTCTTAAGGTCGCCAATACGTGCAGCAAGGGTTTGCTTACCAGCTAATATTGCTCTGCGGCCAAATTCTTTTTGTATATCTACTTCTTCATACAATTCTTCACCTACGGTGTAATCTGGCTCAATTAAAATTGCATCTTTCAATTCTATTTCAGAAAGGGTGCTGTACAAATCATCGTCTTCTACAATTGTACGACGACGGAAGATTTCCAAATCTCCTTTTTGATCATTTACAATAACATCAAAGTTGTCGTCGCTACCGTATTTTTTACGAATAAGTGTTTTAAACACATCTTCCATTACTTTCATGAGTGTAGGACGATCAATGTTTTCAGCGTCTTTAAATTCCTGAAAGGAGTCTATTAAGTTGATACTTGCCATATTCCGAACCTGCTTTAACTAACGCCCCGCAGGTGTTTGGGGTTTTGTTTATTAAAATTTTATTTGGACTTTTGTTTGTTTTATATCCGTAAAAGCTATCGTAACATTTTCTGTTACTGCTTTTTTACCTTTTCCTGTTGTTTCTTCTATAATTATTGCTTCTTCGTTTGCCTCTAATAATTTACCTTCTTTTATGGTTGTATCATTTAAAATCACTTCCACTTCTCTACCAATATTTTTTACGTATTGTCTTAGTAGTTTTAATGGCTCATCTATACCAGGGCTAGAAACTTCTAATGAAAAATCCCCTTCAGGGTATATTGCCATTTCTTCTAATTGCTTATACAAAGCTCGGTTAATTTTGATACATTTTTCAATACCCAACCCACTATCTGCATCCAAATAAATTTTGAAATTATTAATGGGTTTTACCTTCATTTCTACCAAAAAAATATCATCATATAACTTAGAAAGCAATATTTTTTCTACCAGTTCTATATTAGTATTTGTACTCATTTTGCTTTATAAAAGAAGAAGGGAACCATTGGTCCCCTTCCTTTCTGCTTCATTATCTAGTGCAAATATAGTATTTTTCTTGTAATAGCCAAAAGATAAAGCCAAAAATTGAAAATTTAATATTGTGGAAATGCGGTGTTGCGGGGGCTTTCGTGAAGCTCCATTTATGAAAGAAAGTTTCTTACAACAAGAACTCTACCTTTAACAAAGCAAAAAAGGGCAGTAATGCCACCTGTGTTTCAGAAAACTGGGTAATGGAAAGAAATTGAGAAACAAATGCTTTTTTGTTAGTGATGTTTCTCAACTCCAGATTGAGCCTAATTTTATTGCTATTGAGTAGTTGTTTGTAACTAAGGTTTACTAAAAAAATGTTTTGCACGCTTCCATTATATGTATTAAAATAATAGTTTTTAGCTTCAATATCTATATGGCTTTTTTTCATATAGTTAAGGTTAATATCTAAACCCAATGCATCTGTTAGTGTTTTATTAAAGCCATTAAACCCTCTGCGCTTATTGGTAGAGTAGGCTAGGGTATTGTTAAGTTGAAAATTAAACATACCATCAAGCTGGCTCATTATTTTACTCTCCAACTGATAACTATTGGATATTGATGTAACAATAATATTATTTTGGGATGAAATAGATTGCCTAGAAGAAAAGTTTAAATCATTGTCAAACCTGATTTTTAATTTATTCAAAGTAAAATTGTTCTTTATTCCTCCACTAATACCTTTGTTTGTGGCCAAATAACTCAAGTAATTTTGCACAGCATAAAAATTATTATTGATATTGTTGAGTAAGTAGTTGGGAGTATTGAGGTTTCCTGAAATGCTGTATCTCAAATTTAGCTTGTTGCTATAAGCCCCACCTTTCCTACTGCTTATACTAAAACTATAATATTGTGTTTTTAATAAAAAATTAGTAGCGGTCATTTTATTCTTATTGCTCACAATTGTATTGGCAGCAAATAATTTTGTTAAAAAAGTAAAATCATTACTACGTGCTATACTGAAATATATATTTCGCTTATTTTTAAAGTCGTACCTCGTACTAAGTAAAGCATTATAATTCAAAATTTTATTAGAAATATTATGTATGTTAGAATTAAATAGAATAGGCTCTAAGAACATGTTCAAGTTAAAATTAAATTTATCAAGTTTGTACATTAAAGGTACAGAGAAGCTTGTTTGTTCGTAATTGTAATTGTTTTTAAAAGAGTCAATATTACTATAGAATATATTAGATGTAGCAAGAGCTGAAAGATTGGATTGTAGATTACCAAATACTTTTTTTACAGTTGGTTGAAAAGTGAACGAATAATCTTTTTTGCGCTTTATTAATTTTATATAAGCTCCTACATTGCTTTCTGTAGTTGTAATGTTTTGTGCTAGCGATTTGGATAACCCAAGGCTGTTGCTAAAAATTGTATTGTTGTAAACTACCCCATCGTTATTTAATAGCTCATTATTTTTTTGCCATTCGTAAAAGCCTGCTACATTAATAACGGTTCCTTTTTTCAATAATTTAGTATAATTTATTAGTGAATTGGCAAATTCTTTTTTATTATTGATACTGAACAATACATTTGTTGTGTTTAATAAACCATTATTAATAGATGTTTCTTTTTCTATTAAATAACTTGCATTCCATTTTATTTGCTCCTGCTTTTGCAACATGTATATGAGTTCGTTTTTTACACTAAAAGTTTTTCTATTTATAATTGGATTATTTAAGGAGTTTGTTTCTGCAAAAACTTGGTTGCCAATAAATGTCTGGTTAAAGCCAGTTTCTGTTTGGGCTATTTTTTCTGGAGTGTAATTAATAGTAAACTTGTCTGTAATTTTTTTGCCAATATTAAACTGAGAGCTATTATCAAAATACTGTGTGTTATTAAAGGAATAATAATTCTTACTGATTTTTAAAAAAAGTTCATTTACGTTATTTTGATACGGTAGCCCTTTACCTAATTTTTTAAACTCCTCCGTTGTATTTAAATTCCCAAATAAGCTATTAGGCGAAGCTATCAATTGGGCAGTATTGCCCACACTGTTAATATTTATAAAATTGATGGCCGTTACAGGTTT
>JAYVID010000097.1:0-2810 GCA_043770525.1 Ferruginibacter sp. | reverse complement strand
GTATTACTCACTTTAACTATACTACAAAAACATTTACCAGCATTAATAATAAAAATGGAATGCCTTATAGCACCAATGAATATGATGCTGCATTGCTATTGGATAATAATAAAAATCTAATCATTGGAAATAGTGGTGTTATTACTAAAATAAATATTCCCAAATATTTAAGTAATGAAAATTTAAAAAGTAGTATCGTTATTACACAAATAGAAGGCAGTAATACAGATGAAGAGATTTTTTTAGACGGCAACATAAAAAAAGTAAACTTAAATTTTAAAAATTTTCCTATAAATATTTTATTTAGCTTAATTAATTACAATGCCACAGAAGAGATTAGCTATTATTATCGCTATTTAGGAAAAGATAGTACTTGGCTAAAATGTAATAATGGTATAGTACCAGTAAATACTATTACACCTGGCACTTATACAATAGAAGTAAGTGCCTCAATTGATGGCAAAATAGTATCTGCAAAAGATAGTATTACATTTACTATTGTACCAAGATGGTTTGAAACCCTGCTATTTAAAATAATAGCTTGGCTGCTAGCTATTATAGCTTTTATTTTGTTGTTTCGCTGGCGTATAAATACTGTTAAAAAAAGCCAAGCACAAGAAACAGAAATACAAAGGTTGGCAGCACAAGAGTATAAAAACCAGTTGGAGTTGAATCAAATAAGCAATTATTTTTCTACCTCTTTAATACATTTAGAAACCGAAGAAGAAGTACTGTGGGATGTGGCAAAAAACTTAATAGGTACACTGGGTTTTGAAGATTGTATTATTTATTTGTGGAATAAAGATAAAACAAAACTTGTACAAAGGGCTGGATTTGGCCCTAAAGGCTCTATAGAAGAAATAAACAAACTGCCGTTTGATGTTGTACTTGGGCAAGGTGTAGTAGGCAATGTAGCAATGCAAAAAGTAAGTGTTTTAATAAATGATACAAGACAGGATACTCGATATAGAGTAGATGAAATGCAACGCCTTAGTGAAATATGTGTTCCAATTTTGCACAATAATGAATTGATAGGCATAATAGATAGTGAGCATAGCACGGCAAACTTTTATACGCAAAAGCATTTGCAAAGTTTAACTACAATAGCAGCGCATTTATCAAATAAGCTGGAAGAAATAAAAAGTAAGCAAGCCATTAAAAAAAATTCAGAAGAGCTGCAAAAAACCTTGGACTTGTTAAAGGGTGCTCAGTTGGAGGCATTGCGTAGCCAAATGAATCCACATTTTATTTTTAATTGCCTAAATTCTATAAAATTATATACAACACAAAATGATACTATAGCAGCTTCTAATTATCTTACAAAATTTAGCAAGCTAATACGAATGGCATTGGAAAATAGCAGAAGTGAAACCATAACCCTTGCAGCAGAATTAGAAGCGCTAGAATTATATATTGAAATGGAGGCAATGCGATTTAAAGAAAAATTAAAATACAGCATACATATAAATGATAATGTAGACAGTGAATTTATAGAAATATCTCCATTGCTATTGCAGCCTTATGTAGAAAATGCAATATGGCATGGGCTTATGCACAAAGAAGATGGCGGCTTCATAAATATACATGTGGGAATAGTTCCTCAAAAGCAAATACTAGTAATTAGTATAAAAGATAATGGTGTGGGCAGAGAAAAATCTGCAGCACTAAAAAGCAAAACTGCAATGGCTCATAAAAGCTTTGGCACAAAAGTAACTGGAGAAAGATTGGATTTGATAAACCAAATTTATAACACAGGGGCAAGTGTGCATACAGAAGATGTATTAGAAAATGGAATAGTAGCTGGCACATTGGTTACAATAAGCATACCCTTTGAGTAAAATGGAAAAATTTACTAGCTTTACTCAATAAAAAGGTTACTCACAGCTAATATTTGCATTTCGCCATGTAATTGTAATAAAAATGAAAGTAAAAAGATAATTTTACATGTAACAGAAAAATGAAAAAATTACGCACCATACTGATAGATGATGAGCCAGATTGTACTAGTCTATTAAAATTTGAGCTTACACACAACTGCCCACAAGTAGAAGTGGTAGCTGTATTTAATAGTAGTACAAAAGCATTAGAAGAAATAGAATTGCTTGAGCCAGATTTAATTTTTTTAGATATTGAAATGCCACTGATGAATGGCTTTGAGTTGCTAGAAAAACTAATGCCCATACATTTTAATATTGTTTTTGTAACAGCCTATAACCAATTTGCATTGCGTGCATTTAAATTTAACGCATTGGATTATTTAGTAAAACCTTTTGATGTAACAGAATTAGTTGCTGCAGTAAACAAATTAGAAAAAAACAATTTACCGTCACAAGCACAATTAGAATCTTTACAAAAAGAATTGAAAGGTGCTGCAATTTCTAAAATAGCAATACCTGGCCAAAATGGTGTAACATTTATAGAAGTAAATGAAATAGAGTATGCAGAATCGAGTAGCAACTATACAAAATTAGTATTGATAAATAAACAAAGTCACCTACTTTCTAAAACACTAAAAGATGTGCAAGATGTATTAGAAGATTTACATTTCTTGCGTATACATAGACAATACATTATAAACCTAAACCATGTAAAACAATTTTACCGTGGCGAAAATATGTATGTCGTAATGACCAATGGTGAAAACATACCGGTTGCAAGAAGCCAAAAAGATAAATTGGTGGAAAAGTATGGGTGGTTGTAATTTTTTTTGCTCCTGTCTTCCGCAATGGGTCACCCATTTTTTTCGTCCATCCATTTTTTGATTAATTGATGTTCTTCTGTGAGGAATAGAATTTTCTTTTTTACTTGAT
>JAYVID010000096.1:0-5230 GCA_043770525.1 Ferruginibacter sp. | reverse complement strand
CCGCAGATGAAATTGCTAACAATTTTTTACAAAAAAATATACTTGAAAAATGGGTAACTCATTATCATTTAGATGACAATATACAACCCAAAAACTTAGGCCTTGTAATGGCTGGAAACATACCAATGGTGGGCTTTCATGATATGTTGGCCATATTTATAAGTGGGCATTACCAAACCATTAAATTATCGAGCAAAGATGATATACTTATTAAACACTTAGTAAAATATTTGTATAGTTTAGATGCAGAAATACAAAACCATATTTCCTTTGCAGATATGCTCAAAGGCTGCGATGCCTACATAGCTACAGGAGGCAATACCGCAGCAAAATCTTTTGAAGAATATTTTGGCAAGTACCCCAGTATTATTCGTAAAAATAGAACCTCAATTGCCATTTTAACTGGTAATGAAACAGCTGAAGAATTGAGTGCTCTAGCAAAAGATGTACACCTTTACTTTGGATTGGGCTGTAGAAATGTTACAAAAATATTTGTTCCTGCAGAATACAACTTCATACCGCTTTTAAAATCTTTTGAACCTTTTAAATACTTTGCAGATCATCATAAATATAAGAATAATTACGATTACAATTTATCTATCATATTGCTTAACAATGTGTACTACATGACAAATGAAGCCACTTTGCTAGTAGAAAACAAAGGTACATTTTCACCCATAAGCCAGTTGTTTTATGAATACTATACTGACATAAATGCTGTAGAAGCAAAGCTTAAACAAACGGATGATATACAATGTATAGTGGGCAATGGGCACTTAGCTTTTGGTGAAGCTCAAAACCCTAGTGTAGATACTTATGCAGATGGAGTAGATACGATGCAATTTTTGTTGACGTTGTGAAATATATCTTTATAAATGGAAAATCTTTTCTAATAAATTTAATTAGGGCAAAACAATATTTTTAAGAATGTCGTAAATTAAATGCAATTGTATTTTACAATGTATTTATTTTACTTTTTCCATTCAAAAAACTATCCTAATTTTACTTTTAAATAAGTACAAAAAAATCATCTACGAAACGCTTCCTAATTTCTTGTTAAATAGGTTTTATGGTAAATGAAATTTTGACATACTATCGTTTATTTGCTATACAAAGGCACAAAATTTGAACATGCTTTTATGAATTTTAAAAATATTAAAAAATAAAATGATGAAATTTAAACAAATCGCATTTACGGTAGCCATTAGTGCAATTACTGCGCTAGCGGTGGTTTGGGGCTATGGCAAGTATTTAAAAAACAGCAATACCTATGGAGGTCAACAAATATCAAATAGTAACGCAACAAACAATTCAAAACAAGCGGGTTTTTTTGATGGTTCAGGAACTCCTCCCAATGCCATTGATTTTACTGTACCAGCAGCAACAGCCTCTCCAGCAGTAGTGCATATAAAAACCAAAACAAATGCAAAGCAAGTAAATAATAACCTGCCAAAAGCACAACGTCAGCAAAGCCCCTTTGGAGATTTTTTTGGAAATGATGACATTTTTGAACAATTTTTTGGCAGAGGCAATGGCAATATACCTGAACAAAGAGCATCTGGCTCTGGAGTAATTATAAGTGATGATGGATACATAGTAACCAACAACCACGTAGTAGCCAATGCAGATGAAATAATGGTAACCCTAACCAATAAGAAAACATACAAAGCCAAAGTAATAGGTACAGATCCTGCTTATGATCTTGCTGTTATAAAAGTAGAATCTGCTGGCTTACCATTTTTAGTTTATGGTAATTCTGATGATGTAAAAATAGGACAATGGGTACTAGCTATCGGTTATCCATTAAATTTAGAAGCAACCGTAACAGCCGGAATTGTAAGTGCAAAAGCAAGAAGCTTAGGACTGAACAAGGACAATACAGGAAATAAGGGAACAGGGGTAGAATCTTTTATACAAACAGATGCCGCTGTAAACATGGGTAACAGTGGTGGAGCCTTAGTAAATACCGAAGGAAAAATAATAGGTATAAATTCTGCAATAGCATCTCCTACAGGTTATTACTCTGGCTACTCTTATGCAATACCTGTAAACATTGTAAAAAAAGTAGTAGATGATATTATTAAATTTGGTACAGTGCAAAGAGCATATTTAGGTATACAATATGCTCCAAACCTTAGCGACATAAGCGATGATGAAAAGAAAAAACAAGGCATACCATTAGAAGAAACAGGAATTTATACAACTGAGGTTACTAAAGATGGAGGTGCTTATGCTGCTGGTATTAGAAAAGGAGATATCATTACAAAATTAAATGAAATACCAGTAAGCAGTGGTGCAGAAATGCAAGAGCAAGTAAGCAGGTATAAACCAGGTGATAAAATAACGGTTACTTATTTGAGGGCTGGAAAAGAAAATACGGCAAATGTAAATTTAAAAAATAAAGCAGGAAACTATGATGTAGTAAAAGGCGAAGTAGCATCAGATAAACTGGGTGCAGACTTTGCAAACCTAGATACAAAAAGAGCAAAAGAATATGGTATAACAGGTGGTGTAATAGTAAAAAAAATAAAGCCAGATGGTGCACTTGATAAACAAAGCCGCATGAAAGATGGTTTTATAATTTTAAAAATAAATGACAAGCCTGTAAACTCTATTGATGAATTAAAGAAAACTATAGGTACAGAAAAAGATATAACGGTAAGTGGTTTTTACCCAGGCTATGATGGGTTGTATGAGTACCCTATTTCGTTAGGTGATGAGTAAATAAAATGACTTAATAAAAATTGAAATGCCTCTATTTAAAATTAGGGGCATTTTTTATTTATAAGATTACTTGGTTAAGATTTTAATTATTCTTTTAAAATAAATTCTATTAATAATTTATGCTTATTCACAAAAGGGTAAGGTTTGATAATCCGCCCTTTTGTATAAGTATATTCAAAAGTAGTTACAATCAGCACTAACGAACTTATAAGATGACCAACACTAAGTAGCTGTAAGTAAATGTTAATTTTTTGTTGCTAAATTAAATTTTTCATTTTTTATTCAAGAGTCGCACATATTTTTGCCCTTCAAAATAACGGTATGCAATTTGCTTACCACAAACAAAATCTTTAAAACTAAAAAAATTATGAAAAAATTATTATTTGGAACCATCGTAACCATGTTTACATTAAGTACTCTAACATCTAATGCTCAAATGAAACAAGGAGCTTATGTAGGTGTAAATGTTGGCTACAGTGCTGCTGCTGCAGTTGCCAATTTTGGTGGTCTTCAAAATGAAACACAAATTAGTACTACTTCATTCACCGTAGAAAATTTTAAATTTTCTCTTGGAAAAGGAGTAAATGCAGGTATTAATCTTGGCTATATGTTTAATGAAAATATTGGATTTGAGCTAGGAGCACATTATTTAATTGGTGGAAAAACAACAGCAAGCGAAAAACGACTTAATGGGAACTATCAAACTACTGCTTTTTCTTCTAAAATGATTCAACTTAAGCCAACAATTGTTTTGGCTACAAGTATGAAAAATATTACGCCTTATGCAAAATTTGGAATGGTAATAGGCTCTGGAAAAGTATTGATCAATAGAGAAGAAAAATCAGGTTCTGATTTAGATGTTGAAAACTTTGAATTTTCTAAAGGGATGTCAATTGGTTTTAACGCAGCAATTGGTGTAAGTTTCCCCATCAATAATAACCTTTCTTTTTCAGCAGATATTAATACAATAAACATGCAGTATTCACCAAAAAAAGGAACGATGATAAAGTATACTGAAAATGGGGTTGATAAATTAGCATCTAGATCTGTAAGAGATAAAGAAATTGAATTTGTAAAAACAAAAACATATAATTCCCTTACACCTTCATCTTCTACATTACCTACACAAACAGAATCTGTTTCTCTACCTTTTGGTAGTATTGGTATCAATATTGGAGTAAAATACAGTTTTTAATACAAATAAAAATACATTTTAATAAAATGCCCTTTTGTAGTTTTTGCAAAGGGTTTTTTATTTTTACTACCATATATAAATTGTATTTAGTCCTATAATTCTTTGTATGTATCTCAGCGTAAGCGGAGAACCACAGGGGCCGCTGAGAAGCCCTTTGTGAACTCTGCGTATAACCTGGCGTACTCTACGATATAATACATTCGAATAGAAAGACACTAACTAAAATTTAGCCACAGATTCACGGTTTTGCTTTTTGCTACGCAAAAAACGAAGTTTTTTAACACAGACTTTTTTTATAAAACGACTTACCAACTTCTCGGCAAAAAATTATAATACATTTGTGCAGTACATACATTATATCGCAAAGCTCGCAGATAACCGCAGGGGTCGCTGGGAGCCCTTTGCGAACCCTGCGTATTCCTTTGCGAACTCTGCGATATAATACATTCGAATAGAAAAACACTAACTAAGATTTAGCCACAGATTCACAGTTTTACTTTTTGCTATGCAAAAATGAAGTTTTTATTAACACCGCCTTTTTTTCATCAAACGACTTACCGACTTCTCAGCTAAAAAATTTTTCTAACTATCTCAAAGCTCCCAGAGCACCGCAGGGTACTCTGGGGAGCCCTTTGCGAACCCTTTGTATAACATGGCGTGCTCTGAGATAAAATTCATTTATATAGAAAAAATTCAAATCCCAAAAAATCATCCGCTTAAATCCCCTTTGCTAAAATCTTCCAGTTCCTTCTCCTTTGGAGAAGGGTTGGGATGAGCTGCTTTTACCAAAAACAACAATGCCTTCTATTGCTAGAAGGCATTGCTGCGTTGTGTGTGTAAGAGAGATCCAACTTACTTTATATCATAGTAAAATCAAATAAAAGTTAGGGTTTTTATCTAAACCTACTAGCTCTATTTTATTTTTTTATTAAACGCTCGCTGTAAGTAGTACCATTTTCGTTTAACACATTTACTACATACATACCAGTGGTTAAATAACCAATACTAATTTCGCCAAACGTATTGGTAACCAATTGTGTTTTCACCAATTTACCATCCGCTGCATAAATCATTACGGTATTTTTACCTTTAGCCATTCCACTTATACGGAACACATCAGCTACTGGGTTTGGTACAATAGATATCAATCCTTTGCCAGCACAGTTCATTTTGCGGAAATCGCTGTATTTAAATGAACCATTTTTATCAATCGATTTCAACCTAAAGTAATAAGTAACGTCAGGCTTCATAGGGAAAGTATATACATAATTTTTACCCACAGCGCTATTAGCAGAAGCTACCGAAGCAAAT
>JAYVID010000095.1:0-2027 GCA_043770525.1 Ferruginibacter sp. | reverse complement strand
GAATTTTGTGGTATTGCAAAAGCTGAGTTTTTAAATGAAGATGCAAGAAGGCTTGAAAATTGGTTGAATAAAGGGTTTCATGGTTCAATGCAATACATGGAAAATCATTTTGAATTAAGAACCAATCCTCAAAATTTAGTTCCTGGTGCAAAAAGTGTGATTACTTTGCTGAAGAATTATTATCCTTCAAAAAATCAAAATCTATCATCTCCCAAAATTTCTAAATATGCTTTTGGAAAAGATTATCACACAGTAATAAAAAATCAACTGCATCTTTTCTTGCAAAAAATAAAAGAACAAATTGGCGATTTTAATGGAAGAGGATTTGTAGATAGTGCACCTGTTTTAGAACGAGCTTGGGCTGTAAAAAGTGGATTAGGTTGGGTTGGTAAAAATGGAAATTTGATTAATAAAAATGCAGGTTCATTTTTTTTTATTGCTACTTTAATTATTGATGTTGCTTTAGATTATGACAATGTTTTTGTTAAAGATTATTGCGGTACATGTACAAAATGTATTGATGAATGCCCTACAAATGCCATATTGCCAAATAAAGAAATTGATGGAAGCAAATGCATCTCTTATTTTACTATTGAACTAAAAGATGCATTAATACCCAACAATGTAAAAGGTAAATTTGATAATTGGATGTTTGGCTGTGATGCTTGTCAGGATGTTTGCCCCTGGAATAGATTTTCAAAACCCAATACTGAAAAAGGGTTTGAACCATTGCATGAAGTTTTAAATTTCACTTGGAAAGATTGGAATGAATTAACTGAAGAAAATTTTAAAACAATTTTCAAAAATTCTCCAATAAAGCGTTCCAAATTTTCTGGAATAAAAAGGAATTTGAAATTTATTAGTGGGGAGTAGTGATTCGTCATAATATGACGAATAATAACTTTTGTTCTAGTAGAGTCTCCTAAAAACACAATATATTTTTTATAATCAAAAATTTCTTAACTTGCACTGAGATGAAATGTTATGAAAAATACTATAATACTTTGTTTTTTTCTAGTTCTAAGTTCTACTGCCATTTGCCAAGCCCCACCTATACAATGGCAAAAATGTTACAATTATGATGGTAATATTTTTAAAACTAATAATTCTGATTATATAATTACAGGATTTGTCCAAACATTTTTTACAGATGGCCTTTTACGAAGGATTGATACTTTGGGTAATATTATATGGGAAAAAATTTATGGTGGTACAAATAATGATGCTTTAATATTTGTGAACCCAACAAATGACGGTGGTTTTATTGCTGCTGGAGCAACAGAGTCATCAAGTATTTTAGGTTATCATGGACCTGCTCTACATGATGCATGGATAATAAAGCTTGATTCTTTGGGCAATATGCAATGGCAAAAAGCATACGGAGGTACTAGCGTAGATTATGCAAGTATAATTAAACAAACAAATGATGGGGGGTATATTGTTGGGGGTTATACAAAATCTAACAATGGGGATGTGAGTATAAATAAAGGTGGGGTCGATTTTTGGTTATTTAAAATTGATAGTTTGGGCGTTTCGCAGTGGCAAAAAACTTATGGGGGCAACAATGATGATAACCTGTCTGGGTTAGACATTACAGCAGATAAAGGGTATGTATTAACTGGTGGAACCTATTCGGTTAATGGTGATATAAGTTTAAATAAAGGACAAGACGATGTTTGGGTTGTAAAAGTAGATAGCTTTGGCAATATTCAATGGCAAAAAACCTATGGTGGGAACCAATCGGAAAGATCTCGTACAATTTTGCAAACACCTGATAAGGGGTTTATTGTAGCAGGTACAACAAATACAGTTAATAATGGAGATGTTTTAAATGTTACTCAACCAGACTACAATTATTGGGTATTTAAAACTGATAGTTTAGGGGTATTGCAATGGCAAAAAACTTATGGGGGCGAAAGTTATGAAGATGCAAACCAAATGATAGCTACTATTGATGGTGGTTATGCCATTATTGGCTACACAGCATCATTTGGTGGCGATGTAAATGGTAACCATTTCGGGGGAAC
>JAYVID010000094.1:0-57369 GCA_043770525.1 Ferruginibacter sp. | reverse complement strand
ATTATTTATTAGTTAATGTTCGAATAGCTTAAAAAAATCATTAAAATAAATTTCTACACTATTGTTATTTTACCCACCCTTGTAGCATGTCTTCCACCTTCAAAAGCAGTGTTCATAAAAGTATCTACCATTTCTTTTGCAGCATCTATACTCACAAAGCGGGCTGGTATGCAAAGTACATTTGCATTGTTGTGTAAGCGTGCAAGAGAAGCTATTTCATTTTCCCAACAAATAGCTGCCCTTATGCCTGCATGTTTATTTGCAGCTATGGCTACTCCATTTGCACTTCCACATATTAAAATTCCCCATTCATACTCATTACTTTCTACAGCATTGGCTACTGGGTGTGCAAAATCAGGATAATCTACAGATGCATCACTATAAGTACCAAAATCTCTCAATGCTATTCCTTTTTCATCACGTAAGTAATTTATAAGTTTTGCTTTGTATTCAAAACCTGCATGGTCTCCACCAATGGCAAGTGGTTTTTGTAAATCGAATTGCATAAATAAAAAATAGGTGATAACAAAATATTGCAAAGCAAATGTAAACCAATACCATTGTAAAAATGAAAAGCGATACCTAAAATAACTAAACAACTACTGTAAAAGCTAGCTTTAAAACAATCTTTTTAAAAAGATATTTTTAAAAAGATATTTCCTGTAACAAACCAAAACCGTGCATCTGTGGCAATAAAGTTTACATAAAGAGAAGCCCCCGTAGAAACGGGGGCTGTTTACCAAAACTAACTGCTTATGAGAATCTTTATAATATTTCTATATTGAATGTTCTGTATAAGTATTTGCAAATTCGGTGCCAAAGAATAAATTCTAATGTTAAATGTTTCTAAACACATTTAATTTATATACAAAAAAAGCTGCAAAAGCAGCTAATACGTTGTTTATCAATAATCGTTATTTTTTGTTGATTATCAATTACAATACAAATTATTTAATTATGGTATATTAAGAAGTTAATTTTTCAGCATTCTCTGCAAATTGCAAAGCCTCTATAAACTCACCCACTTCTCCATTAAGCACAGCATCCAAATTATACACCGTCATACCAATTCTATGATCCGTTACACGCCCCTGCGGAAAATTATAGGTGCGAATTTTTGCACTTCTATCACCTGTGCTCACCAAGCTTTTGCGTAAATGTGCCGTAGCTTCCTCTACTTTTTTCACTTCTGCTTCATACAATCTTGTACGTAGCATTTCCATTGCTTTTAGTCTATTACCCAGCTGGCTTCTATCTGTTTGGCACATTACTACTATGCCAGTAGGTTTATGTGTAAGAAAAACTTTTGTTTCTACCTTGTTTACATTTTGCCCACCAGCACCACCACTACGAGCGGTTTCCATTTTTACATCACTCTCTTTCACTTCTACATCCACTTCTTCTGCTTCGGGCATTACCGCTACAGTTACAGCACTCGTATGTACACGACCGCTAGCCTCTGTATCAGGCACACGTTGTACACGGTGCACACCACTCTCAAATTTTAGCAATCCATATACATCATCTCCCGTTACTTCCACTTGTACCTCTTTATAGCCACCAACCGTTCCTTCACTTTCACTCAGCAATGTTGCTTTCCAGCCTTGCTTCTCAAAATATTTTAAGTACATACGCAGCAAGTCGCCACTAAATAACGAAGCCTCATCACCTCCTGTACCAGCACGTATTTCCAAAATGGCATTCTTTTCATCAAACGGATCTTTAGGAATTAACATATTCCTCAATCCTTTTTCTTGTTCGGTTTTCAACGTTTCTAATTCAGGCAATTCTATTTTAGCCATTTCACGCATTTCTGCATCATCACTCTCCAGCACTTCTTTATTAAACTCAATGTCATCCATTGTTTTTATGTATGCATTACGGGCAAGCACTATTTTTTCCAAGCTCCTGTATTCTTTGCTCAAAGCACTAAAACGCTTGTTATCACCCACAATCTCCGGATTGGTAAGTGCTACGCTTAAGTCATCAAACTTTGCTTTTATTGCATCTAATTTATCTAACATAGTATTTAGTACTTAGTATTGAGTATTAAGACTGGTGCTTAATAATTTCAAGTTTTTTTTGTTTATAAATAATTTTTTTGAACAAAAAACTTCGTTTTGTTGTCCAAGCTAAAACACAGCTTTGGGCAGCATCGTTGTGTCACTCACTTCAACTGTATACCTTTTTTCATCTTTTACCTAAGCGTAAAACCTCACCCCCGCCTCTCCAAAGGAGAGGAGCCACACTTCAATAAAACTAAGAATCTTCAAAGTATCAGTGTCTAAAGTCCCCCTTCGGGAGATTTAGGGGGCTTCTCATACCTTTGTGGTTCAAACTAAGCGAGCGCAAAATTACGATTTATCAAATTACTATGCAATACAGAAAAATAAAAGGCAACAATATTTTTGATGGTTACCAATTTGTAGGGGCTGGTAAAGTGCTTGTAACCCAAGCCAATGGCAGCATAGAAGCCATTGTAGACGAAAAAGAAGCAGGGGAAGATATACAGTTTTTCGATGGTATAATTTGCCCTGGTTTTATAAATGCACACTGCCACATAGAATTAAGCCACTTAAAAAACGCCATACCACAGCATACTGGCCTAGTAAATTTTATACTTGATATCTTAAAACTAAGAACCGCCGATGATGAAATAAAGCAAGCAGCCATGCAACTAGCAGCAGAGGAGTTGTACAACAGTGGCACTGTAGCAGTAGGAGATATTTGTAATACCACTGATTCTATTCCACTAAAGCAAAACAGCAAACTCTATTGGCACAATTTTATAGAAGTAAGTGGTTTTAATGAAGATATTGCAGAACTAAGATTTGAAAATGGAAAAAATATTTATGAGCAATTTTCAAAAAAATTACAATCCTCAAATTATACAGACTCCCTATTCCCCCCTGCGGGGGGATTCAGGGGGGCTTTCTCTCCCCACGCCCCATACTCTGTTTCCCAAAAACTACTCAACCTCATAAACGAAACTGCTACAGGCAAAACCCTTAGCATCCACAATCAAGAAACCCCCACCGAAAATGAGTTCTTACAAAAAGGCACAGGTGATTTTTTAAGATTGTATGAAACTTTAGGTATTGATATTTCAACATTTACACCAAGTGCAAAAAGTAGTTTGCAATATTGGTTGCCACAACTAAGTAATGCACATAAAATAATTTCAGTGCACAATAGTTTTATAAACGAAGCCGATTTGGTCTTTGCAAAAGAGTTTGCTAAGCAACAAGAAGTGTATTTCTGCCTTTGCCCCAATGCCAATTTGTATATAGAAAATATCTTGCCGCCAATACAAATGCTTATAAAAAACAATTGCAATATTGTATTGGGTACAGATAGTTATGCCAGCAATATTCAACTCAATATTTTTGAGGAAATAAAAGCAATTCAAAAAAACTTTCCTGAAATATCTTTAGAAAATATGTTGCAATGGGCTACCATAAACGGCGCCAAAGCCTTGGGCATAGAAAACGAATATGGTAGTTTTGAAAAAGGGAAAAAATGTGGATTGGTTTTAATTGATTCTGATGGAGCTAATAGAATGAAATAAATTTTTTTAAATTATATAAAAAAGCCCTGTATCATAAATACAAGGCTTTAAAATTATTTTTTAAAATGCTAAACCAACATCGTTACTGGGTTCTCTACAAACTTTTTCAATGTTTGTAAAAATGCTGCACCTACAGCTCCATCTACGCTTCTATGGTCGCAGCTAAGTGTTACTTTCATAATATTGGTTACCGCAAATTGTCCATTTTTACTCACCACTACTTCTTTTATTCTACCTACAGCCAGTATGCAACTATCTGGTGGATTTATGATGGCTGTAAATTCCTCAATATCCATCATACCAAGGTTAGAAATGGTGAAAGTGTTACCACTAAATTCTGCAGGTTGCAATTTTTTATCTTTTGCTTTACCATACAATTCTTTTGCATCGGCAGCAATTTGAGATAAAGATTTTTGATCTGCAAAACGTATTACTGGCACTATCAATCCTTCTGGCAATGCTAAAGCAGAACCAATATGTATGTGATTATTTTTTCTAATAAAATCTCCCATCCAACTGCTATTTACATCTGGGTGTAAACGAAGTGCACTTGCACAAGCTTTTATAATCATATCATTGAAAGATACTTTTACAGGGCTTACTTCATTTATTGCAATACGAGCAGCCATGGCATTATCCATATTAAGCTCCATTGTAAGATAAAAATGCGGTGCGGTAAACATACTCTCCCCTAAGCGACGAGCAATAACTTTACGCATTTGTGTAAGAGGAACGTCAGTGTAAGATTCAGTTGTTGAAGGTTGAAAGTTCAAAGTTGAAGGTTTGTTCGAATCATAAGCACCTCTTGTTGCCAATTGCCCTTTGCCATCTGAACTGTCTATTGTCTCTTGTCTAATATCTAAAGTCTGCTCTTTATATCCATCAATATCTTTTTTGGTAATTCTTCCACCATCACCAGTACCCTCTACTTTGCTAAGGTCAAGCCCTTTATCTGCTGCTATTTTTTTAGCAAGTGGAGAGGCTTTTATTCTACCACCGTCTGTTGAAGGTTCAAGGTTCAATGTTGAAGGTTCATTTGTGGCAGCGGCTGTATTTGTTGCCTCCTGCACACCGCTGCTTGCCGCTTGCTCATTGCCACTTGCCAATTGCCCACTGTCATTTGCCAACTGACTTTCTTCATAAGCCACATAAGCGCTCACATCTGTACCTGCTTTACCTACAATTGCTATTATCTGATTTATTTTTGCAGCACTTCCAGCCTCCACACCAATGTATAAAAGTGTACCATCTTCATAACCTACTACTTCCATCGTAGCTTTATCTGTTTCCACATCTGCAAGTGAGTCATCTGCTTTTACCACATCACCTACTTTTTTATTCCAAGCTACAATTTTGCCTTCTGTCATTGTATCGCTAAGCAATGGCATGCGTATTTCTTTCGCACCAGCAGGGAGAGAAACGATTGTGGGTTTCGGGTTAGGGGTTACGGGTTCGTTCTTTGCTAACTGCTCATTGCCCACTGCCACTTGCTCCTTGCTCGCTGCCTCTTGCCCACTGCCCACTGCCAACTGCTCACTGTCCAACAAATGCTTATAATCCTCCCCAGCTTTTCCTACTATAGCAATAATTTGATTAATTTTTGCAGCCTCTCCAGCAGGCACACCTATATGAAGCAAAGTGCCATCTACATAGCCATTCACTTCCATAGTAGCTTTATCTGTTTCCACATCTGCCAATACATCGTCAGCCTTTACTTTGTCTCCTACTTGCTTATACCATGTCACAATTTTTCCTTCTGTCATGGTATCGCTTAGCAGCGGCATTCTTATTACTTCAGCCATAATTGTCTTTTTGTAAAATTTGTAGCGAAATTAATGCAAAAAAGGGAAAATACCTTTTGTACTTATGGCTATCTCTAAAATATTTAAATAATAAAAAATTATGTAAAGTGCCTGCTCGCTTATTTTTTAATAGGTTTAAAAAACAGCCACGTAATTAAGTTTTTTCAAACACTATTTTTTATAATATACCAGTGTAGTAGTTTCTCCATCAAATACAGCATAAGAAAAATAACTTATCCAATCACCTAAGTTTATATAATTGCATTTATCGTTCAATTTTATTTGCAAAGGCAAATGTCTGTGACCAAAGATAAAATAATCATACTCTTTTTTTTCTAACACTTCTTTACAATAAGTTACGAGCCATTCCTTATCTTCTCCTAAAAAAACTTTGTCAATAGCGCCTGTTTTTTTCCTACTTTTTTTACTAAAAAAATCTGCAAGTCCTATTCCTAAAGTTGGTGGAAAAATACCAAATAACCATTGGCAAATAGGATTTCTAAATATTTTTTTTATGAATTTATAACCTTTATCGCCTGGCCCTAAGCCGTCTCCATGCCCAATTAAAAAAGTTTTGTTGTTAAAAGTAAATTCCTTTGGCCCAAAGTATACGGGAATATTAAGTTCTGTTTGAAAGTAATCTTTCATCCACATATCATGATTACCTACAAAAAAATGTATTGGGGTTCCTTCATCTGTAATTTCTGCAAGTTTACCCAATATTCTTACATAACCCTTGGGCACTACTTTTTTATACTCGTACCAAAAATCAAACAAATCACCTACAATGAAAATAGCGGTTGCATCTTTTTTTATTTCATCTAAAAAGGAAACAATTTTTTTTTCACGCAATAAACTGGCAGCAGCATCTGGTGCACCCAAATGAAAATCAGATAAAAAATATATTTTTTCAGAAGAAGCCATTCAGCAAAGTAAACTTATTTTTTCTGTTGAATGTAATCAATTAAATCTCCGGTTTTAATTGGAGCAAGTGCTTCTACACTTCCATTGTACCAATAAATATAAGCAGGCAAAACAACATCATCTTGGTATACTTCCACCAAGTTTCTTTTATATAATGGGGTTTGTCCTTGCTCTACATGTACTCCTTCATAATCATCTAGTTGTTCAAAAGCCCATATAAATTCATCTTCATTATTTATTTTATACAACTCACCTACAATCATATCTTCATTATTACTGGCTACAGCTACAGGATAGCTTCCATTGTCATAAAACTTTCCTTTTACCAATCCTTCGCCAGCATAAGTAAAATACTTTGCTAGGTATTCATAAGCAGGATTTTTTAATCCACTACGGAGAGATCCGTATACAAAAAGGTAAGCATTATTATTATTCATATCACTAAATTAGCTATAAATTTCATTATAAAAGCTTTACAATAAATATTTAATATTAATTTATATGTTTACCAAAAAACAAAATACTTCTTTTGGCCCATGTACCCCAGTAACCAAAGTTTTTTCAATATCGGCTGTACGGCTTGGTCCACTTGCAAAGGTTACAAAAGATGGAAAAGCATTTGTATATTTTTCTTTTATATTTACGAGTGCATCAGTAACATCGTATACAACTTGGCTTGTGTAAGCTATGCATATATGTATGGGCGCATACACACTGGTAGTTCGTCCACTTGCTTGAGCAGTGGTAAGTACCATAGTGCCAGTTCTTGCTACCAAAGCTTCGCAGGTAGTAATGGATACATCACAACTTGGTAAGTGAGTATAATTTTCAATTTCTATGTTTTTTAAAATAGCAGAAATTTCAATTTCATTACAATTAATTTTTTCCCAACCCTTTTCTGCTATTAACTTTATTAATTGGTTTTTCAAATCTTCTTCATTTTTGCAAAACGAAAATTTACCTTGTAATTTGGTAAACTCTTCTGCAAAAAGTATCAAATTGTCTTCGTTATTTCTTACAAAAAAATTAGTATCCCCTTCTCTTTCAGGAAAAGGCAAAGGCACTGGATTAACCAGTGCCTGCTTTATTTTATTTAATATATTTTGTTTAGCAGTTGTTTCCATATTATTTAAATGTTCGGAGTTGTTTTGGTTAAATCATCAGGAATAATAGTAGTTATAGTTTCATCAACTTTTACATCAATATCTAATAATTTTTTTTCTTCAAAAGGGCGCTTTCCAATCAAAGTTTCTACATCACTTTTAAACAAAACTTCTTTTACCAATAATTCTTTTGCTAATTTTTCTACATCCCCTTTTTTCTCTAATAATAAAGCCTTGGTTTTAATATAGGCGTTCTCTATAAGCAACCGAACCTCCGTGTCTATCATTTTACCTGTTTCCTCACTGTATGGTTTTGTAAACATATTTTCTTGTGCAGGGTCGTAGTAGCTTATGTTTCCAAGTTTTTCGTTCATGCCATATACAGTTACCATGCTGTAAGCAATTTTAGAAATCTGTTGCAAATCATTGCTAGCACCAGTACTTATTTTACCAAAAAATATTTCTTCAGCAGCACGGCCACCCAGCGTCATACATATTTGATCTAGCAATTGATCAGTATTATACAAATACTGTTCTTTTGGTGTGTATTGTGCATAACCCAATGCGGCGGAACCTCTTGGCACAATCGTAACTTTTAGCAATGGGTAAGCATGCTCTAAATACCAACCACATATTGCATGGCCAGCTTCATGGTAAGCTATAATTTCTTTTTCTTCTGGTGATATTAATTTGTTTCTTTTTTCAAGCCCACCAATTACTCTATCAATAGCATCTTGAAAATCTGCCATATCCACTGCTTCTTTATTTTTTCTTGCAGCTATCAAAGCTGCTTCGTTACATACGTTTGCAATATCTGCACCTGCAAAGCCTGGTGTTTGTTCTGCTAGTTTGTGAATATCTAGGGTTTCAGATTTTTTAATTGGTTCTAAATGTACTTTAAAAATAGCTTCTCTTCCAACCATGTCTGGTCTATCAATAGAAATTTGCCTGTCAAATCTGCCTGGTCTAAGCAAGGCAGAATCTAAAACATCGGGCCTATTTGTAGCAGCTAAAATGATGATTCCAAGGTCTGTACCAAAACCATCCATTTCTACAAGCAATTGATTCAATGTATTTTCTCTTTCATCATTGCTCATCATAGCATTTTTACCACGAGCACGACCTATTGCATCTATTTCATCTATAAAAATAATACAGGGTGCTTTTTCTCTTGCTTGCTTAAACAAATCTCTCACACGGCTAGCACCTACACCCACAAACATTTCTACAAAATCAGATCCACTTAAACTAAAGAAAGGCACCTGCGCTTCTCCTGCTACTGCTTTTGCAAGCAATGTTTTACCTGTACCTGGAGGACCAACCAATAAAGCGCCTTTTGGTATTTTACCTCCCAGTGCTGTATATTTTTTTGGATTTTTTAAGAAGTCTACAATCTCCATCACTTCTACTTTTGCTTCATCTAACCCTGCCACATCACCAAAGTTTATATTTACTCTTGTGCCTTTATCAAATAGTGTAGCTTTCGATTTTCCAATACTAAAAATACCACCTGGCCCACCTCCACCTGGCCCACCTCCATTCATTTTACGCATCATTAGTACTATAATTAATGCGAACATTACAAACGGAAAAACCATTTTTAAGATGCCTGATAAACTATCATTTTCATCAATATAAGATGGGCGAATCTCTAGTACTTTTTCTGTAGGATTTTTTAGATAATGATCATCCAACATTTTATTAAAATCTTCTTCTTTTGGAATTGAGAAATACAATTGTGGAATAAGATTTTTCTTTAGTCGCTCATATTCTACCTTAGTCATCATAGACATATAGAATGCAGCTTTTTTCTCTATACTGTCTTTCTTTAAATACAAATGCGCAACGCCTGCACTCCTATCCAGTACCAACCCAGTTTTCTCATCTGGCAAAGCAAGGTCTACTTTTACATCTCCTTGCTTTATAACTTCGGTAAGAAAAACTTGACCTACAGATATACCAGCGTTAGTAGCAGATTGCACAAACTGCCATGCAATTAAAATTAATAAAAGTATACCCCAAAGCCAATATATATTAAACTTAGGCTTCTTTTTATTGGCATCTCCGCCAAGGCCTGGAAAGTTATTTGGATTTGAATTCGGATTGCCTCCGGGCTGGTTATTATCTTGTTGTGCCATTTTATCTTTTCGCTCTTAATTCGCTTTTTTTAATTTATTTTAAGATTCATTATGTTCAGTAGCTACTGCATCGCTCCACATTTCTTCTAGTTGGTAAAACTTTCGTGGCTCTGGTAGCATGATGTGCACTACAACATCTATATAATCTATTATAATCCACTGCTGTGCTTGTCTTCCTTCATGCTTGTAGGCAGATTCATTGCATTTTTCTTTTACTTCATGCTCTATCTCATCTGCTACTGCTTTTAATAAACTCGGGTTATTTGCTTCGCATACAATAAAAAAATCTGCTACTGCTTCTGGTATTTTTCGTAAGTCTAAGCTTATTACGTTTTCACCTTTCTTTTCGTGAATGGCATTGATAATTGTCTTAATAATTTTACTGCTTTTTGTAAGCCGAGTAATGGTACTTTTTTTTCGTGTTTCTAAAACACTTAATGGATTGCTCAAATTGCTTCTTTTTTGTTAAATGAATACTCGTTATAAACCAAGTAATGTTGCTTTAAAAATTGTAGTTTGCAACTATTATCAAAAGTACTATTTCTTTTTTACGAAACGCTTGTAATAATGGATAATTACGATTTATTTGTTGTATTAGATGAGGTTGAAAGCACCAACAACTATGCCATGCAACAAGCACATGAAGGATTGGCTATACCCGGACAAGCTTGGTTTGCAAATGAACAATGGGGTGGCAAAGGGCAAAGGGGTAAAAAATGGGTTTCAAAAAAAGGAGATAACATTATAATGAGCCTAATAGTAAAGCCGAATAAGCTTTTTACTACCAATCATTTTTATATGAGTATGCTTGTAGCTAATATTTGTAGGCAGTTTATAGAAGCAAAAACCAATTTGCAAACTTATGTTAAATGGCCAAATGATATTTTCATTGATGACAGAAAGGCAGGTGGTATACTCATAGAAAATATTTTTAAAGGAAAAGAATGGCAATGGGCTGTAATAGGGATAGGTATTAATGTAAACCAAACAAGTTTTGAAGATATTGAAAACACTGCTCAATCGTTAAAAAATGTAACTGGTAAATCGTATGACCCAAAAACTTTAGCAAGAGAGTTACAACAATTATTAAATACAGCACTTAACAGCATAGAAAAAGAAGATTTTAAAAATGTGTTGGAAAAATGCAATAAATATCTTTATAAAAGAGACAAACTTGTTTCTTTAAAAAAAGATACGGCTGTTTTTAAAACTAAAATAGTAGCTATAAATGAATATGGGCAATTATTAACAGCAGATGCAATAGAACGTATTTTTAATGTGGGGGAAGTAGAATGGGTAAGAGATTAAAAAATCGACTATTTGCAATTTATTAACTAAACAAAGTGCCGTCACCCATACCAGCCCTTGGTTTTTTGCCTAAATGCTTATAAGCTTTTTCTGTTGCCTCTCTCCCTCTTGCGGTTCGCATTATAAAACCTTCTTGTATTAAAAATGGTTCGTACACTTCTTCTAATGTACCAGCTTCTTCACCTACTGCAGTAGCAATGGTTGTAATACCTACTGGCCCCCCTTTAAATTTATCAATAATTGTATTTAATATTCTGTTGTCCATTTCATCAAGACCATAAGCATCTACATTCAATGCATTTAGGGCATGCTCTGTTACATTCATATCTATAGTACCATTGCCCAATACTTGTGCAAAATCTCTTACTCGGCGTAGCAATCCATTTGCTATACGAGGAGTACCTCTGCTACGGCCAGCTATTTGCTCAGCAGCATCACTGGTTATTTTAGAATTCAAAATGCCTGCACTGCGTAGCATTATATTTTTTAATGTGGCTTTATCATAATATTCTAATCTACTTTTTATTCCAAACCGGGATAGTAATGGTGCTGTAAGCAAACCGCTTCTTGTAGTAGCACCTATCAAAGTAAACGGATTAATATCTATTTGAATACTTCTTGCAGCAGGGCCACTGTCTATCATAATATCAATACGATAATCTTCCATAGCTGCGTATAAATATTCCTCTACTACATTGCTCAGTCTGTGTATTTCATCAATAAATAATACATCGTTTGGTTCTAAATTAGTAAGCAAGCCCGCTAGGTCGCCAGGTTTTTCAATTACTGGGCCACTGGTTTCTTTTATGTTTACATTAAGTTCATTGGCTACTATTCTGCTAAGGGTCGTTTTACCCAAACCTGGTGGGCCATGAAAAAGAATATGATCCAATGCTTCACCACGCATTTTAGCAGCTTTAATAAAAATGCGAAGGTTTTCAATTGTTTTTGGTTGGCCAGCAAAATCGGCAATTTCGCTTGGGCGTATATTATTTTCAAATTCTTTTTCCGCAGCAGATTGCTTATTACTATCTGTATTTAAATTAGGGTTTGCCATTTTGTAAAAATAAAGAAATAAATTTCTTTGTATGTAGGAAAGAAAAAATATACAAACAACATAAAAAATTGAGCAGAATAATGCTTGCTTATGTTGTATAAAAAATCCTTCAAGGAAAACCTTGAAGGATTTTTTTAAAGTTAATTAGCAAAGCTTATTTAGAAGCAACTTTAGCAGTTGTTTTTCTATCTGCAGCCATACCTGCTTTATCGCCTGCGTTTGCAGTTGCAAACTCAGAACCATAACCCTTAGCTTCTACTAGTTGAGTAGCAGCAGCACCATTTGCTATAATATCTTTCATAACTTGATCTGCTCTGCTTTGAGATAATTTAATATTTGCATCAGCATTGCCAGATTTATCAGTATTACCACCCATTTTAATTTTTACATTTGGATATGCTTTTAAAACAGCGGCTACATTTTTAATTTGAGCCATTGCTTTTGGAGTAGCATAAGTTGTTTTACCAGATACAAATTGTACATCATGTAGATTGAACCAGTTTGCTGATTTATTTACAGTATCTACAGTACCAGTTTTGATAAAGTTTACCAATGTGTTTTCAAAACCATTTGCATTTACTCCAGTAAGTTTTACGCCGCCTGGTAATTCCAAATCTCCTAAAGCTCCTAAATCGTAGTTTACCAATCCATCAGCCCCTACAGTTGCTTTTGGAGCTTCTGCTGTAGTTGTAGCTCCTGTAGTACGAGCAGTATCTGCACCAGTACCAGTATTTGTTTTAGAAGTATCGGTTGTACCCGTAGTAGTTGTAGTTGCTTCGCCATCTTTTTTATTGCAACCATCTTTAGTAAACCACCAAATTCCAGCACCTAAACCACCTAATAATAACAATGGTAATAAAATTTTACCTAAACCACCTCCAGCATTTTCAGATAAATCATGTGCTGCACCAGTAGCAGCACTTGCAGCACTACCTACAGCGCCAGTTACAGCACTTGCCGCATTACCTACACCACCAGTAATAGAAGATAAACTAAACCCTGCTGGCAACATACTCATTGCTGATTTTTTTTGCTCTCCAAGCATAGATGCTAAACCTGAAGTAGACAAATTATTTTCTGAAGAATGCTTACCAACCAGGCCTAACAACATGGGTGCTGCCATACTCATAATGGTACCTACGCTTGATCCTTTAATACCAGAGAAACTTGAAATAAGTGTGGTAAGCATATTGCTTTGCCCACCATTTCCAAATAGACCACTTATGATACTGCTACTTTTTCCTAGCATATCATTGCTTGTATCTGGATTTAAAAAACCACTGATAGAATCTAATATTCCACCTTGGTGTTGGTCTGCAGCCATTTTTGCTACTATACCAGCACCGTCTGTACCAGAAGATGCCTTGTCTGATAAACCACCAATAATAGATGGCAATACAGCACTTATTGCTTTAGAAATTCCACTTTCGCTTTCGCCTAAGTGTGAGCTTGCTTTGTTTACGAGTTCGTTACTGAAATAGCTTTTAGCCATATCCAGAAGATTAAATGTTGACATAAGGTTGTGTTTAATTTTTAAAAGAGATTTTTTGTAACACAATATTAAGTAAAATCTTTAAAATAGATACTGAAATTCATCCTTTTAAGCCTTTTAAACCCAAAAATTGCCATTAATACTAAAATAAAGTACATCTTTATTGCCAAATCATACATTTGTTACTATGAATAGGACAGTACGATACTGGTTGTGTCAAATTATTGGATGGGGAAGCTGGAATGCATTAATTCTTTTTCTTTCATATTGGTTTTCTAAAGATTTCTTATTTACCCCCATAGAAAAACGAAATCTTTATTTATATGAAACTTTAATAGGGCTCATATTATTTATTCTTTTTACTCATTTACTAAGGCTCATTTTAAAAAAACTGAAATGGATTAATTTTTCATTTTCAAAAGTATTGGTTACATTCTTAGTGTCTGTTTCAATTACATCGCTATGTATTTTTTATGCAAATAAAATATTATCAAATATTCCAAAAGTATCGTTTAGAGATTATCAAAAAAATGAATTTAAAGAAAAAGCTATTTCATTAGAAAATGATATGCAACTAGCCAACACTGATTATTATTTATATGAAGTAAATGGAAAATTAGATTCATCTAAGTATGCTTCTTTTCAAAAAATAAAAAAATCGACCAGTTGGTATAGAAATAAACAAAAACAATGGGAACATGAAGATAGCAATGGGGGGGATTTTGGAGGTGTCATATTTACGAGTATATTGGTATCACTTTGGTTGCTCATTTATATAGGCTTACATTATATAGAAAAAAATAGAAGAGATCAATTAGATAAACTTAGATTAGAAGGGGTAGTAAAATCTTTGGAACTTAAAACAATTAAGTCTCATATAAATCCGCATTTTATTTTTAATGCACTTAACAGCATTAGAGCATTGGTAGATGAAAACCCTACAAGGGCTAGAACAGCTATTACAGAATTGAGTAATATTTTGCGTAGTAGCTTGCAAGCAGAAAAATTGGAAACCGTACCATTAGACCAAGAGATAGATATTGTGCAAGATTACCTAGCCTTAGAGCACATGCGTTTTGAAGAAAGATTGAAAATAGAAATGCATATTGATGAAGATACTTTAAAGCAACCCATACCACCAATGATGTTGCAAAACCTTGTAGAGAATGCGATAAAGCATGGCATAAGCAAAGATGTGCATGGTGGTATTATTATTATTAAATCTTATTTTAAAGATGATCATCATGAGCTAGTAGTTCAAAATACTGGAAACCTAAGTGAAATAAAATTAAATGCAAATAGTGGATTTGGACTAAAAAGCACACAGGATAGATTAAACTTATTGTATCATAAAAAAGCACATTTTGAAATAGCGGAAATAAATGGAAATATGGTACAATCAAAAATTATCATGCCCGTTGTGGTTTCAATTTAACAATACAAATTTTTTAAATTATGTACAAAGCAATAATAATAGATGATGAAAGATTGGCAAGAAACGAACTAAAAAAATTGCTAACTGAATTTGCCGATGTAGAAATAATAGGTGAAGCAGCAAATGCAGATGAAGGAATTGAAAAAATAGAAACCTTATCTCCAGATCTTATTTTTTTAGATATACAAATGCCCAGCAAGACAGGTTTTGAAATGTTAGAAGAGCTTGACAGGGTCCCACATGTAATTTTTACAACAGCTTATGATGAGTATGCATTAAAAGCATTTGAAGTAAATGCTTTAGATTATTTGATGAAACCAGTAGAACCAAAAAGGCTAGGTGAAGCATTGCAAAAACTAAAGCAAGCTGAAGAGAAAGAGGCTGCAGCTGCTTTGGCAAGTGGTTATAGAAATTTATTAAGCGAAAATGATCAAGTATTTGTAAAAGATGGCGAAAGATGCTGGTTTGTAAAACTGGGGGAAGTAAGATTGTTTGAAAGTGTAGGTAATTATGCAAAAGTATTTTTTGGAACCAATAAACCACTAATCTTAAAATCGCTTAATGCGCTTGAAGAGAGATTGGATGAAAAAGTATTTTTTAGAGCAAATAGAAAACATATTATAAACCTACGAATGATAGAAAAAGTAGAACCTTTTTTTAATGGTGGATTAATATTGGATATAAAGGGAGGTGAAAAGATTGAAGTGAGTAGAAGGCAAGCTGTAAAGTTTAAAGAAATGATGAGTTTGTAAAAGGTTTACGGGTTTTTGGGTTACAAGTTTCGGGTTAGTATATTTATAATGTTGTTTTTAATTAAATGGTTATGGTAAAAAGTTTTTTTAGTTTTTTAATTATCTTTTGTTCTTCTAATTTATTTGCACAAAAAGCAGAGGCAGTATTAAATGCAAAAGAAGCTTTGCGAATAGAAAATTTTTTAGCTTCGGATGCTATGAAAGGTAGAAAAACGGGTACCCCAGAAATAGACAAAGCAGCTGATTTTATAGCAGCTGATTTTAAAAAATCAGGTTTGTTTAATTATACTGGTTTGAAAACATTTAAACAAGACTTTATTTATGTGCGTGCAAAGCATTTATCTACAAAAGTGATATTGGATACTATTTCATTGAGCGATAATAAGACAATTGCTATTACACATGATTCTTTGTTAATTGTGAATGAGCTTTCTGGTTATAAAAAATTTACCATTGGAAAAGAAGAAAATTTATTTTCGAGAGCTACAGAAATTATTGCAGAAAATAGTAACTCAATCATATTTGTAGATCCAATATTTATATATGATTTTATGCGGTTAAAGAGGTATAAAAAAGATGATTTAAAATTTACCAGTTCTAAAATATTTGTATTAAGCAATAGCATCCCAGCAAAATATAGTATAGAAATTAAACATAAAATAACTGAAACAAATTACACAAATGTATTAGGTATATTACCTGGCAAATCAAAAAAAGAAGAGTTTGTTGTATTCTCTGCACACTATGACCACTTAGGCACAGCAGCTAGAAGTACAGTGGCTGGGGATTCTGTTTACAACGGAGCCAATGATGATGCTGCTGGTACTACTGCAGTAATGATGCTAGCAAATTATTTTTCAAAATTAAAAAACAACGAACGCACATTAATTTTTGTAGCATTTACTGCCGAAGAAATTGGAGGCTATGGTTCAAAATATTTTTCAACACATATAAATGCAGATAAAGTGGTAGCTATGTTTAACCTAGAAATGATAGGAACAGAAAGCAAATGGGGTAAAAATAGTGCTTACATTACTGGGTTTGAAAAGTCAAACTTTGGAAAAATATTACAAAAAAACTTAGAAGCAACTGCATTTAAATTTGAGCCCGATCCTTACCCATCTCAAAATTTATTTTACAGGAGCGATAATGCAACACTAGCAGCGCTTGGTGTACCTGCACATACTATTTCTACCTCCAAGATGGATAGTGAACCTAACTACCACAAATTATCTGACGAAGTAGGCACGCTTGATATGCCAAATATGACAGAAGTAATAAAAGCAATAGCACTAAGCAGCAAATCAATAATTAGTGGAAAAGATACACCGAGTAGAGTAGAAATTCAAAAATAAAAAAGATTTTCTATACACAAAAATGCCGCTCATAAAAAAGCGGCATTTTTGTATCTAGCAAGAGGAATTAAACTGTTTCTACCAATCTAAATCCATTACCATGAATATTTACAATTTCTAATTTTTCATCTTCTTTTAAATATTTACGAAGTTTTGCAATGTATACATCCATACTTCTTCCATTAAAATAAGTATCGCTACCCCATATTTTTTTAAGAGCTATGTCCCTAGGCAACAAATCATTTTTGTATTCGCAAAGCATTTTAAGCAACTCGTTTTCTTTTGGAGAAAGGGTTTGTGTTTTACCATTTACAACCAACTCTCTTAAACGTGGGTTGAAATGATATTTGCCTAAATCAAATTCTGCATTTACTTCTTCCTTGTGCATTTCTTCATTGCGCTTAAGAATAGCTTTTATTTTATGCATCAATACTTCGCTATCAAAAGGCTTGGTAATGTAATCATCAGCGCCAAGCTTATAGCCTTGTATTATATCATCCTTCATTGTTTTTGCACTTAAAAAAAACAATGGCACATCAGGATTTATATCCCTTATTTCTTCCGCTACAGTAAAGCCATCCATATTTGGCATCATTACATCTAGCAAGCATATATCAAACTTTTCTCTTTGAAAAGCTGCTAAGCCTAGTCTGCCGTCTCTTTCTAGGGTTACTTCGTAGTCGTTTAATTCTAAATAGTTCTTTAATACCATACCAAGATTTGTATCATCTTCGCAAAGTAATATTTTTGATTTTGCTGTTTCCATGAGTTTTAAAATTTATAGTACAAATAAAATTAATTGTTTTGTGATACTGCTAAGATAATACCTAATGTTTTGTTAAGCTATTTTTTTTATAAGCCCTATCGGTTAGTGTTTTTAAAAATGCTATAATATCCGATTGTTCTTTTGCCGAAAGGTTTAATGGCTTATTGAAATTTGTATCAATATTAACTTGGTGTGGGAAAAACCCCTTAGGATTGTTGTAAAAACGCAAAACCTCCTCTAAGGTAGCAAACATACCATTGTGCATATAGGGTGCCGTTACGGCAATATTGCGCAGTCCTGGGGTTTTAAACTTGCCTAGGTCCGATGCTTTTTTTGTAATCCTGTACCTCCCACTATCTGTAAGAAAATTTTCATTGTATAAGCCAATGTTTTTAAACTGATCTCCAGTAAAATCATCTCCAAAATGACAGTTAAAACATTTTGCTTTTTCGCCAATAAATAAAACTCTACCTCTTTCCTCTGCCGCTGTGAATTTTATTTTATCATTTGCCCAATCGTCATATCTACTATCTACGGTTTCTAACGTTTTTTCATAAGCTTCAAAAGCTAAACTCAAGTTTTTGGCAGAGGGCTTTTCTTTAAATACTTGTAAAAATAAATTTTTGTATAGCTTGTTTGTATTGAGCCTTGCCACTGCTTCATCTATAGGCAATCCCATTTCGAATTCATGCGCTATGGGCATAAGAGATTGTGCTGCTAGAGTAGCAGCCCTACCATCATAATAAAAGTAAGGTCTGTTTTTCATATTTAAAACAGAGGGGGTATTGCGGCTTGTTTCATTGCCATAAATACCAATGCTAAGTGCAAGTGTATCTGCAAAGGCTAGCTTGGGGTTGTGGCAGCTGGCACAACTTATTGATGAATCTTTTGAAAGTATTTTTTCAGAAAATAATTTTTTTCCCAGAGCAGCTTTTGAAATAGCATTATCATTTTCTTCATTAAAAGAAAAACCGATGAGCGCAATACTGCATAAAAATAAACTAGAAAATAGTATACGTTTCATTGGTACAAATTTAATGCATTATCCCATTAACTTTTTATATGCTTTATCATCCATGTATTCTAAAATATCGCCAGGCTGGCATTCCAGTATTTCACAAATTTCCTCAAGGGTACTAAATCGTATTGCTTTTGCCTTACCGCTTTTTAAAATACTCATATTGGAAATAGTAATACCTGCCCTTTCGCTTAATTCTGTTAAGCTCATTTTGCGGCGTGCAAGCATTACATCTAGGTTCACTACTATGGGCATTTTATACGGTTAAGGAGTTTTCTTGTTCAATTTTGTTACCGTGTTTAAAGATATAGGATACAACAATTATACATAACCCTAAAAGAAAAACATAGACATTAGAACCACTTGTTGGATTGAATTGTACATTAAAATTCTCCATTTTTAAAGATTCACTATCTGATACATGTATAAGCCTAATAACACCATACCAAGATGCATAAACAAATACTAAAGCAAACTTGATAACTTGCGATATAATAAGAACAAGTCCAGAAAAATACAATCTTCTATAAATTTTTTCTTTAAAGGTTATCTCTTTATAAAGTTGTCTGATTACTTTATAAAATTGAAAAGAAACAAATAGGGAAACTAAAATTGAGATAAACTCATTTAAGAAGAGAATGAAATTTTTGTATTTACTGGTTGTTTTCATTTTCACTTTAGTATCAAAATTAAAGCTATTATCTACACTAACTTCTCCATTTTTTAAACTATTTTTTATTTGAGTTTGAAATAAATCAAGTTCACTATTCCCAGATATACTCGCCCCATTTGAGTTGTTTTCAACTATCCATTTAGAGTAGTGAAATTGTTTTTTTATACTATCATTTATTAAAATCGAATCTGTTTTATCTGGTCTAAATGAGTCATTCTTTCTTAAATACAATGTGCCAGAAGTATTTCCATTTTGATAATTAACAACAGTATCAGGAGGCATCCCTAAAGAAATATTTACTGGTATAAAAAAGCCATCTTTAAAAATGTTTCTATTACCAATCGTCCAATTATTCTTTTTATACATGAAATCAATATTAGGAAAGAGTAAATTACAAATCATATAAATGAAGCCAATTAAACTTCCAATAAACCATATTAAAGAAATAGAATGCAATTTTCCAATTAAACTAAAATTATATTTCATAATATCTTATTTTTGATAAAGGTATAATACTTATTGATAAACAATAAATATTATTTTATTAACAATAATAAAAAACCTCCCAATCACTCAGGAGGTTTTTTAAAAATATCATCTATTGCTTATTTAAAATCAGCATCTGTTACGCCTTCATTAAATTTTATATCAGCAAATTTAAAAGGAATTTCTTGTCCTTCTAATGTTCTAATTATAGAATGTGGTATCAATAAGTTTCCTACTTTTTTATAATCTTTATAATCGACTACTACTGCTACATCTACATCACCTTGTTTTGAAGTAGTTTCTTCTTGCAATAATAAACCTGTTTTAGTAGAGTATTGTTGTACAGATACTCTTCCACTTGCAAAAGTTACTTTTAAGCGATAGGTATCTTCCTCACCCACTTTACCCTTACCTACATATTCTTTACTACTATATGATAATTGAGGGAAAATAGTTTTCTCATCCAGTGCTTCTTTTATTTCAGCTTCGTTTAATGGTTGACCTGGCTGAGGACCTTGTTGTTGGCTACCCGTTTTTCCATCAAACAACATTTTGGCTATTACCATTTCTCCCATTTTTAATACAGAAATTGTTTTGTAAGGAAGCATCTTTTTCTCAAAACCTTCAAATGTTCTACCTCCCATTTCTAAAGAAGCTTTACTACTCATACTCATCACCTTCATAGCCTCTTCTTTACCACCAATGGCTTTAAAGTAATCTTGCATAATGCTATTCCCAGATACTGCGTCTGTAGAATTAGGGGTTTCAACTACTTTATCTGGTTTTACTTCATCTACTACAGGGTTTGCAAATTTGTCAAACTTTTTTATAGGAAAACCAAGGCGCATCAAACTTGGAATAATTTTTTTTGCATTACCTACTACTACAATACGTGAGTTACTTTCGCTAAAATAATCTTTAGCCACTCTTTTTATAACAGCTATGGTTACAGCATTTATTTTTTGTAGGTATGTTTTGTAAAAATCTTTTGGCAAATTATTTATTAAAATATTAGAAGCATAGGTAGCCGCTCTTGATGGATCTTCCATACCCAATGCAAAATTACCATTGTACTTAGCCTTTGCCCCAGCCAACTCATCTTCTCCTACTTTTCCATCTCTCATACTCAAAATTTCTGCCACCATTTCTTGTACTGCACTGTCTACTTTATCTGTACGAACTGCAGCACCTGCCTTAAACAATGATTGAAAACGACCGCTACCAGCACTTGAATATGCCCCATAGGTAAAGCCGTGCTTTTCTCTAAGATTCATAAACAATTTACTTTCAGCACCACCACCTAATATTTGGTTTGCTAATAATAATGCATGATAGTTTTTACCGCTCAATGGATTGTTTATAATATTACCCATACTCAATTCACCTTGCACAGCTGTAGGTACATCTATAAAATTTATTTCTGTTTTTGCAGGGTTTTGTACTACTGGCATTACTTCTAATTGTAATTTATTTCCTTTCCAGTTTTCAAAAGCTTTCATTGCAAGTATTTTTGCAGCAGCAGGCGTAATATCTCCAACAAATGTTAGGTAACTTCTAGATGGAGTAATATATTTTTTATAAGCAGCTTTTACGTTATCAAGTGTAAGTCCTTTTACGGTTTCTTCTGTAGTAAACTCTCCTTGTGCCGTATTTTTACCATAGCTTAATGCCTGCGATACCCTACCAGCTATTGCAGGTACACTTCGCTCACTTGATTTTAAACTAGTAATAGTTTGTGTTTTTAATTTATCAAAAGACTCTTGGGGGAATGAAGGATTTTTTAATCCGTCTGCCATTAGCATAAATGCTTTTTCAAAATAACGGGTAAGTGCAGAAGCAGAACCACCATTTGATCCTAAATTTACATCTGCACCAATTGCATCTACTGCTTCATCAAATTTATCTTTACGCATATTGGTTGTACCTTCTCCCAACATACCACCCATCATATCTAAACACCCAGCTTTATTACCCTCTGTAATAGGCCCTGCATCTATGCTTAAAGAAGCACGTACTTTTGGTAATTTATGGTTTTCAACTACCATTACTGTCATGCCATTTGGCATTACAAACGTTACAGGGTCTTTAAAAGAAATAACGGGTGCAGGCCCTGCTGCTGGCTTTTTTGAACGATCTACTTTGCCTTGTGCAATACAGTTTTGCATAAACAAAACCCCTAATGCAACTATTATATATTTTTTCATTACTATTAATTTTTTTGAATTAGATATATGGTTATTATTTATTTTTTGGCAAATAATACAGCACTACTCGTTGATTAGGGTTTAAGTATTTTTTTGCAACTGCTCTAATATCCTCACGAGTAACTTTTCTTATTTTTTCTAGTTCTGTATTAAGGTTATTGGTGTTTTTGTAAAATGTAAAACCATCTGCTAAATTTTCTGCAACACCAAGCATTCTTGTATTTTTATCTAAAAAATCATTTTCAAATTGGTTTTGTAATTTTGAAAACTCATCGGCACTAATTAATTCGGTTTGTAATTTTACTACTTCCTCGTCCATATCCATTAATAAAGTATCTAAACCTGTACCATTATTGGGTAAAGCATAAGATATATAAGCTCCATAATCTTCCAATGCTAAATTAAAAGTACCCACTTGCAAAGAGTTCTTTTTATCATCAACCATTTTCTTATACATACGGCTACTATTACCGCTGCTCAATACCGCAGAAGCCATTTCCAGTGCTTGAGATTCGTTGCTCAATATCCCAGGTATTCTGTAAGCCGTCATTATAGCAGGCAATTGAATATTATTGTCGTAAGCTGTATCTACAATTGTTTTTGTAATAGGCTCTTCTACAAATTTTTGCTTTACAATTGGTGTGCCACTTGGTATATCAGCAAAATAACTTTCTACCAACGCTTTTGTTTTGACTATATCAATATCGCCAGCTACCACCAATACTGCATTGCTAGGCGTATAATATTTTTTATTAAAAGCTTGAAACTCCTCTAGCGAAGCCGCATCTAAATCTGCCATACTACCAATAGGCACCCAGTTGTAAGGGTGTTTGGTAAAAAGTCGTTTCATTACTTCTGCTAAAAAATTTCCATAAGGGCTATTATCTACTCTCAATCTTTTTTCTTCTTTTACTACTTCATTTTGCGTTTTTACTCCTATTTGATTAATAACAGGGTGAAGCATACGCTCACTCTCTAGCCACAACCCAGTAGCCAGTTGGTTTGAGGGAAATACTTCAAAATAAAAAGTTCTATCTTGAGAAGTATTGGCATTGTTTTGTCCACCATTGGCACTTACAATTTTCATAAACTCTCCACGCTTTATGTTCGGAGAACCCTCAAACAATAAATGTTCAAAGAAATGTGCAAAGCCTGTACGGCCCACTATTTCATCTTTACTACCTACATGGTACATTACAGCTACAGTTACAACAGGAGCAGATTTGTCTTGATGTAAAATAACAGGTAAACCATTTTTTAACTTATACTCTGTGTAAGCTAATTTTTGCTGTGCCACTGCAGAAGCGGTTAAGACCATAGCAGTGCAATAAAAAAATACTTTTTTCATGTAAAATAATTAAGAACCAAATGTATACGCTAAAGCTCGTTTCAAAAAACTTTTATACAAAAATTTGACAAACGGTACGATAATTAAATAAACGGATGTATTATTATTGCAATAATTGTAACTTCATCAAAAATTATACCCATGCCAAACAAAGAAGCGTTCATAAAAGCCATTACAGATGGCTACACATTTAAAGGCGATGCCGTACAAATAGGCTGTGCCGTGCTAGATGGTGAAGTAGTACCAGAAGCAAAAGTTTTTTTACCCTTAAAAACAATGAACCGCCACGGGCTTATAGCTGGTGCTACGGGTACAGGTAAAACCAAAACCTTGCAAATGATAAGTGAGTTTTTGAGTGATGCTAGTGTGCCCGTTTTATTGATGGACATAAAAGGTGACCTTAGTGGTATAGCTGCCATGGGTGCAGAAAATGATAAAGTAAAAGATAGGTACGGTAAAATGCAAATGGCTTACAAACCGTCTTTGTTTCCTGGGGAGTTATTATCGCTTACAGGTAAAGATGGTGTAAAATTGAGGGCTACGGTGAGTGAATTTGGTCCTGTTTTATTGAGCAAAATATTGGACCTTAATGATACACAAGGTGGTGTGGTAGCGCTTATTTTTAAATATTGCGATGATAATAAATTACCATTATTAGACCTTAAAGATTTTATAAAAGTATTGCAATTTATAGGCGATGAGGGCAAAGCAGAAATTGAAAAATTATATGGTAAAATTTCAACTACATCTACAGGTACTATTTTACGTAAAGTAATAGAATTGCAACAACAAGGTGCAGATATTTTCTTTGGCGAAAAAAGTTTTGAAGTAGAAGATTTGATGCGTATAAACGAGACTGGGCAAGGGATGATAAACATTCTTCGTGTAATGGATATACAAGATAGGCCAAAGTTGTTTTCTACTTTTATGTTGCAAATGTTAGCAGAGTTGTACGCCTCCTCTCCTGAGGAAGGTGATATGGACAAGCCAAAATTAATTTTGATAATAGATGAAGCACATTTAATATTTCAAGAAGCAAGTACAGAATTGGTAAACCAAATTGAAACGATTATAAAACTCATTCGTTCAAAAGGTATTGGTATTTTCTTCTGCACTCAAAACCCAATGGATATACCAGCAGCTGTGCTTGGGCAGCTTGGTATGAAAATACAGCATGCACTGAGAGCATTTACAGCAGCTGATAGAAAAACAATAAAGCAAACTGCAGATAACTATCCTGAAACAGAATTTTACAAGACCGAAGATTTAATTACACAATTGGGAATAGGAGAAGCTTTGATAACTTTACTAAGTGAAAAAGGTATTCCAACCCCACTTGCACACACCATGCTTTGCAGCCCTCGCAGCCGTATGGATGTGCTTAGCCAAAGTGAAGTAGATGCTATAAATAAAAAAAGTAAATTAGTTGCAAAATATGCAGAAGACATAGATAGCAATAGTGCTTATGAAATGCTTACCGCAAAGCTTGCTGAGGCCGAGGCTAACAATGTAGAGGTAGCCGAAGAAAAGAAAGCCGAAAAAGAGGAACCGAATGCTTTTGAAAAAATAGCTGGCAATACAGTTGTAAAAAGTATGATGAGAACGGCAGGTAATGGTATTGTTCGTTCATTACTAGGAGCTCTAGGCCTTGGCGGTAGAAGCCGTTCTAGTAAAAAAAGCAGCTGGTTTTAATCTTTTAAATAAATTTTTTATGTGCACAAAAAATGTTTAAAATATTGGTTAACAATAATTTAAGCATTTTTTTTGTGTCTTTTCTACATTTCGTAGTATATTTTCTACAAAAAACTTTGAAAATGCTTGTTTAAGAAAAATATATCCTGTATGTTTGCAATGGTTTTTCATAGGATATTGGATTTTAAAGCGGGACTAGATTTCTATCTTGGTCCCTTTTTTTATGCCCAAACTTTTTTAAGTTATATCCTGCTAGTCAATGTTATAACATTATTTTCACTCGTTCTTATCATTTCTTCCGCCATTAAATAATTAATAACCAACCAAACGGAACGTTGTTTTATAGGCTTCATGCGCCGCAGAATATCATTAATGGTTACTTTATCTTTCTCAATCATTTCAATAATTTTTTCAGAAACTATTTTAAACTGATAAGGTGCTAAAGTAGCATCCGTATTTTTTATACAGTTATCACAAATACCACAATCTGGCACTTCATTATCTCCAAAATAATTGGCTATAAATTTACTCCTGCATTTTGTTGTTATGTTTACAAAATCTGTAATAGCTTCTGCACGCTTTTTTGCTTCTGCTTTTCTGCCATTCATTGCTTGTAGGTCTATTACAAAATCGTCGTTGTACATTCTGTTTTTTAGCAATAGTAATTGTGGTTTTTCAGAAGCAGGTTTGTAATCAATTATTTTATATTGATGCAACAGTTGCAAGTTTTTTAATAAATCTTCACTAGGTATTTTAATAAATTTTGCTAACAGGTTTTCATAAATCGTACATGGATAATCAAAAATACCTTCGTAAGAACGAAGCAATCCTTTTATCGTTTCTGCCAAATCTGGCTGTTGTGTTTGAAACTCCTGTAAGTCATTTTTATTTACACAAAATTCCACAGTGCTTTGCTTAAACATCATTTCGGTAAAACTAAATAACCCTTCTTGTGCCAATGCTTGTATACCATAAGTGGCTTGCAAAACGTTTAGTTTAAAATGCTGTGCAAAGGCTGAAATATCAAAATCGTAACTCATGCCTTCGCCTATGCCTGCTGCTATTTGCAAGTAATTCATAGCAGCCATGTAAATGGCTTTTAGTTTTTCAGCAGTTGGATAACGGGTTTCTAATTTATACAAAATATCATCTGTTTCTTTTGCACTGTACAACAATACTGCATAAGCTCTTTTACCGTCTCTCCCTGCCCTACCTGCTTCTTGATAATAATTTTCTACACAGTCTGGCACTTCGTAATGCACCACCACACGTACATCGGGCTTATCTATACCCATGCCAAATGCATTGGTGCAAACGATGGTGCGTATTTTATTGTTTATCCAATCATCTTGTTTTTTTGTACGCATTTCTCCTGATAAACCTGCATGGTAAAAATCTGCATTAATGTTGTTTAGTTTAAGCAGTTCACTCACTTTCATGGTTTGCTTTCTGCTTTTGCAATACACAATAGAACTGCCTTTTACGTTTTGTAAAATTTCTATTAATTTATTTTCTTTGGCTACGGGTTTAAAAGCACTGTACGATAAATTAGGTCGCAAAAATGATTGTTGAAAACGGTTACTATCATTTGCAAATAATAAATTTTTGCAAATATCATCTTGTACAGAAACAGTAGCAGAGGCTGTTAATGCAATAATGGGTACACCAGGTAATTCCTCCCTTAGATTTGCTATACGCATATATGATGGGCGAAAATCGTACCCCCACTGCGAAATACAATGTGCTTCATCAACGGCTATCAAACTAGGTTTTAGCGCTGGTAAATATTCTAAAAATAATTTAGTTTCTAACCGCTCAGGCGAAACATATAAGAACTTATAATTCCCAAAAGCTGCATTTTGTAAAGTTTGTCGCACATCTGCAAAACTCATTCCTGAGTATATAGCCAATGCACCAATACCTTTCTTTTTTAAATTTTCTACTTGGTCTTTTATAAGTGCAATGAGTGGGCTAATTACCAAACACAAGCCATCATTCATTAAAGCAGGAACCTGAAAACAAATTGATTTTCCACCACCAGTAGGTAATAATGCTAGTGTATCTTTTTTGTCTAGAATAGATTGTATAATTTCTTCTTGAAGTGGTCGAAAATTATCGTAGCCGTAGTATTTTTTAAGTATTTGTTGTGGAGACATTTTACACTTTAGTTACTAAAATAATTTAGATTTACTTATTAGAGAAAATATCTTTTACTTTAAATTTTAATGAAGGGAATAATGGGCTTTTTAAAACATCGTCTATAATAAATGGCTTTACTCCTACATATTTTTTATTTTGTAAGGTGTAGATAAACACTGTTTTTTCAGATGGGTCTACCAACCAATATTCTTTCACTCCATTCTCTTCATATAAATCAAATTTTATACCCATTTCTTTTTTAGTATTACCAGGGCTCAAAATTTCTACTACCAAATCAGGTGCTCCATTACAACCTCTATCATCTAATTTATTTTCATCACATATAATACATAAATCTGGCTGTACAACTGTTATTACTTTTTCGTCTTTCGTTTTAGTTTTTACCAATCTCACATCAAAGGGTGCATAGTAAACATTACAAGAATTTTTCTTGAAAGCATTGGCAAAAGTCAAGTATATCCTTGCAGAAATAGTTTGGTGATTTCTATTGGGAGCAGGACTCATTTTAAAAATTTTACCCCTAAATAATTCTAAACGTTCCTTAAAATTCCAGTTAAGATAATCAGCGTAAGTATAAGAGCCGTTTAAATCAAGTTTATTAATATTTGTAATTACTGACATTTATTTATTTCTTTTGTATTAATACTCAAATATACAAATTTTTACAAAACCTTCTTCACAAACAACCTTACAGAATTTACCGCCAGCACAATATCACTAAAGCCCATAGCCAATGCAGCAAGCGTGGGTGTAAGTAAACCAAAAGCAGCAATAGGTATGGCAACGATATTGTAAATAAAAGCCCAAAACAAATTTTGCTGTATGGTAATAAAAGTATGCTTGCCTAATCCCAATGCAAGTGGTAAATTTTTTATACCGCTGTTCATCAAAATAACATCTGCACTTTGCATAGCTACCTGAGAAGCATCGCTTAAAGAAATACCCAATGTAGCCTTTGCCAACGCAGGTGCATCATTTATACCATCTCCTATCATTGCTGTGGGTATAACGGCATTTAACTGTGCAATTCTTTCTAATTTTTGAGTAGGTGTTTGTTCTGCAAAAACTTCGTCAATGCCCAAAGACGAAGCAACAAGTTCACATTTGCTTTTTGTATCTCCACTAAGCAAAATAGTTTTTATATTTTTTACATGTAGGTAAGCAATAATTTCTTTTGCTTCGGGGCGTATTTCATCTTGCACATCTATCCATCCTATTTGCGCTCCATTTTTAGTAATAAAAATATTATGCGCATCATTATTTTCGTTTGTTAAAATTTTAAAAGAACCTGCTTCAAAAATATTGCCTTCTTTGTCCGTTGCTTTTAATCCAATTCCCTTTATTTCCTCAATAGTTGCCCAAGCAATTGTTGTATTAGTTTTCCATGCTACAAATGTTTTTGCTATAGGGTGATTAGAAAATTTTTCTAATGAATACACAATCTTTTTAAATTCAGTTTCATCAATAGTTGTTTCAAACGCTTGTATTGCAAAATTACCTGTGGTGAGTGTTCCTGTTTTATCAAATACCACTTGCTTAATGGTTTTAAACAATTCTAATGCTGAAGCATTTTTAAACAACACTCCTTGTTTTGCAGCCCTGCCAAGCCCTACAGCAATAGCAGCGGGTGTTGCAAGCCCCATAGCACATGGGCAAGAAATTACCAAAACAGCTATAGCCCTCATCAATGCATCGCCACTGCTAATATTAAATGCAAAATAATTCAACAAAAAAGTGAGTACCGCCAACCCTAAAACCACCGGAACAAAAATGGCACTTATCTTATCTGCAAGCAGTTGCATGGGTGGTTTTTCAGCCTGTGCATTTTGTACCATTTGCACAATACCTGCAAGTACCGTATCTTTTCCTGCTGCGGTTACTTGTGCTTTTACCAATCCGTTTTCCAACACACTGCCACCTATTAAAAAATCTTTTTTTGTTTTGGCTAATGGCAAACTTTCACCTGTAATGATGGCTTCGTTCACCATACAATCTCCCCACAATATTTTACAATCAGCAGGCACTTGCTCTCCGTTTTTTATCAAAACCAAATCGCCCGTTTTTAAATAAATATTTTCTAAAGGAAAAATTTGCTCCTTGTGTTCATCATCAAAAGCAATCATATTGGCCATTACTTTTTGCGAGGCAGTAAGTGATTTAACAGCCTTTTGGGTAGATTGTATGGAGGCCTCTTCTAAATAATTACCCAAGAAAACCAATGTAATAATAGATGCAGTAGTTTCAAAAAATAAATACTGCTCACCAAGTTGTAAAGTAGCACCCACAAGGCTGTATATAAATGAGGCCAATGCGCCAACTGCAATTAATACATTCATATTGGCAGTACCGTGCATCAAACTTTTTATAGCGCTTCTCCCAAAAAAATACATGCCTACAGCAAACACAGGCAAGCACAATGCTAGTTGCACCCAAGGGTTCATAAGAGTATGTATGTGCAATGGCGGTGGCAGCATGTGCAACATGAGCACTACTGTAAACGGAAGTGTAAAAAGAAAACGTTGTTTGTTATTGTGCAAGAAAGATTTTTTTTCGGAAGAGATTGATAAAGTTCCATCAACAACTTTATAGCCTAATTTTTTTATGCCCGTTTTTAAAATTTCTTCATTAATAATTTCATTGGCAATAAAACTTACATCACCCGTTATGGGATTTACTTTTATTTCAGAAAGGCCTTCTTTTTTTAGATAATTAGAAACACTCAATGCGCAATTGCTGCAAGTCATTCCTTCTACTTTCCAAGCTGTTGTTTCCATGTTGCAAAATTATTGTGTAATGTTCCTTTTTGTTTACTCAATAAGAAATTTATCTTTGCAACATGGATGTAAATTTTTCATTAGAAAATATTAACGAAACAGCGGCAACTTTTTTAGAAGCTATTGGTACAAAAAAAGTTATAGCCCTACACGGGCAAATGGGCGCAGGCAAAACCACATTCGTGCATGCAATATGCGATGCATTGGGTGTACAAGCAGCAGTGAGTAGCCCCACATTCTCCATTATTAATGAATATACATCTGCCAACGGCGATGTTATTTACCACCTCGATTTGTATAGGTTAAAAGATGAACAAGAAGCCATAAATGCAGGGGTGGAAGATTGTTTATACAGTGGTAATTTGTGCTTGGTAGAATGGCCAGAGATTACACCTGAATTATTTCCAGATGATACAATGCATTGTTATTTGTCGGTTGTAGGAGAAAAAGAAAGGAAGCTTGAAATAAAATTGTAAATTGTCATTTATCGTTTAATTATTTTAGGGTCAGCCTGAGCTTGTCGAAGGCGGGTTTTGAAGAAGCAGACCAGCTTCTTCAAGCTCTGCTTGACACCCCAATTGACTCGAACTCTGTCATTTGGAAAGAGCTTAAAATTTTATTTTATGAGTGCCTCAGGCTGACAACTTTTAAATTTAAAAAATATAATTCTAAACTATTTCATAAATGGCAACAACAAAACCCTTCGTATCTCCCTCGCTTACGTACGAAACGCTAGAAGAAACCCTAGATGTAAAACCACGTCGTGAAGCCTTGTACATAGGTATACCCAAAGAAGACTCTTTTAATGAAAATAGGATTGCACTCACACCCGATGCGGTGAGCGTAATAATAGCCAATGGGCACGAAGTATGTATAGAAACCAAAGCGGGTGAGGGTGCCAACTATACTGATAATGATTATAGCGAGGCAGGTGCAAAAATTTGCTACGATAAAGCACACGTTTTTGAAGCAGATATTATTGTAAAAAGTGCACCTGTAAGTTTAGAAGAATGTGAGTTATTAAAAATGAATCAAACTATTATTTCGCCTATTCATTTAGCAGAAATGAAAAGGGAAATTTTAGAAAAAATGATGCAGAAAAAAATAACTGCACTTAGTTTTGAAAACCTAAAAGATGATAGTGGGCACAACCCCATTGTACGCAGCATGAGCGAAATAGCGGGCTCAGCAGTAATGCTTATTGCAGGGCAATATTTAAGCAATGCAAATAGTGGCAAAGGTGTTTTGGTTGGCGGTATAAGTGGTATTCCGCCAACAAAAGTTATTATTATTGGCGCAGGTATTGTAGGCGAATATGCTGCACGCACGGCACTAGCTATGGGCGCAAGTGTAAAAATATTTGACAATAGTATTTACAGATTAAAACGCTTGCAAAACAATATTGGTGGCCGTTTATGGACATCGGTAATAGAGCCAAAAATACTAGCTAAGCAACTCAAAACTTGTGATGTGGCTGTGGGTGCCTTAGGCAATGATGGTGGCAATACCCCAATGGTAGTAAGCGACCAAATGGTGAGTAATATGCGCCCAGGCAGTGTGATTGTGGATGTTAGCATAGACCATGGTGGCTGCTTTGAAACCAGCAAAGTAACCACACATAAAAAACCAACGTTTACAAAATACGATGTAATACATTATTGCGTGCCCAATATACCAAGTGGCTTTGCACGTACAGCTTCGCAAGCTATTAGCAATGTCTTGATGCCACTTATTTTAGAAACCTCCAACGAAGGGGGTATTGATAATTTAATTTGGTACAAAATAAATATTCGCAGCGGCATTTATATGTTTAAAGGTGCGCTTACCAATTTTCATTTAAGTGAGCGGTTCACCTTAAAGTTTACAGATTTGAATTTGCTGATAGCAAGTAGGAGGTAGAAGCCCCATAAATCCCCCAAAGGGGGACTTAAAAACCCCGTGTTACTAAGTTTTTTTAGCCGAACTAAGAAGTAGCTATGTGGAACTTCATTGGCGTCGCACATTTCATCAGTTTATCTTTTGGCATCTTTTATTATGCAATAGAATGAAGCGTAAAAAGAATCAAATTTTAGTTAGTAACTTTATCTTTTAAAAAATCAAGCAATGAATCATTTAGCAGAAAAGAGTGACAAAAAATACAGCTTTGTTGAGTATATGACCATGGAGGAAAGTAGCACTGAGCGTCATAATTTTTACCATGGTGAAATATTTGCTATGGCAGGTGGCACTAAAAATCATAACAATATAATCGTAAATTTAACTGTCGTATTAAAATCAAATAAAAAAGATAGTTGTGATGTATTTATTGATGGGATGAAATTGGAAATAGAAAAAGATGAGTTCTATGTTTATCCAGATGTAATTTATACTTGTAATGATGATATTAATGGCGAAGATATTTTTGTTAAAAATCCATCCATCATTTTTGAAGTTTTATCTGATTCTACAGCATTGTATGATAAAGAAGTAAAGCTAAAATACTATAAAAAAATAAAGAGCCTAAATTACTATGTACTCGTTTCACAAAAAGAAATAATGATAGAAGTATATTCTCGAATTGGAGATTCGGAGCTTTGGCAATATCAAACATTTGAATACTTAGAAGAAACAATACCATTTGAAAGATTGGGATTGAGTATGACTTTAAATACTATTTATGATGGAATCCTATTTGCTTAAATCTTTATTGCTTACCATTTCCCTATTATAAAAAACTTAATGAATTGAAAAAAATTTGGATTGTTTTGGTGCAGTTTTACTAAGTGGAGATAACGTAGTACTAACAAAAACATTGGATGCAAAAGGTGCAACCTTTTGTGCCAAAGTGGGTACAGTAGTTCATAATATCCGCTTGGTTTTAGATAATATAGACCAAATAGAAGGAAGGGTAAATGGCTCACAAATTATAATCCTTACAAAATATGTGAAGAAGATTGCAAAGTAAATTTTAGTTAGTTGTAGTATGCCCACCTGCAATCCAATCCGTAATTTTTTGTTTATCTGGCCCAGTAAGCGCCCCACCTTGTGGCATTACAGAGGGTATGTTGTCTACAGCCCTTGCTTTTATTCTTTCCCAAGCTCCTACAATAGAGGCATCTGTATCAAAATTTCTACTGCCAGTTGATGTACCATTTAAATGGCAAGGACCACAATTATTTTTTATTAAAGATTTTACAGCATAATACTTGGCACCATATCCTACAATTGTAGCGGTAGTTGTGCCTTCACATCCTGCAGCAGTTTTAGCTGTTATGGTATAAGTACCTGTTGGTAAATTGAAAAAATTTGTACTTGGTTGAAAAGCACCGCCACCAATACTATACGAAATTCCAGAGCCAATGGGCGATTTTACTGTAATTGTACCTATTGATTGACCAGTAATGGTATTGTCAAAATCCACCGTTGGATTAATAGTTACATTGGCACAAGGATTTACAACTGGGGGTACTAGAGGTGCTGTGTCATCTTTTTTACAACTTGTATAAAAAATGCTAGCAAAAAGTAGGGCGGCAAAAATGTAAATATTCTTCATTTCTTTTAAATTACAAATGAAAATTAGCAAATATTATTCAATCAAGCTAAAAATGATATGAGAATAAAATATTTTGCTTAAAGATTATACATTCACTGGAACACTATGTATAGCTGCAGAAATTTCTTTTATGAGTGTAGCATCTTTCTCTATAGCGTTACCTACTACAATTAAATCTGCACCAGCTTTGCAATTGAGGTATGCTTTTTCGGGAGTAGTAATGCCACCACCAATTATAAGCGGTATGCTTATACAAGAAGCAACTTTTTCTATCATAGATTCGTTGATGGCTCTTTTAGCGCCACTGCCCGCATCCATGTATATGAGTTTCATGCCTAGCATTTCACCAGCCATAGCAGTGCATACGGCTATTTCATTTTTGTCGGATGGTAATGGTGCAGCATTGCTTATATATGAAACGGTAGTAGGTGCCCCACCATCTATTACCATATAGCCAGTAGGCATTATTTCTAAACCACTCTTTTTTACAATTGGTGCAGATACTACATGCTGCCCTATTAACAATTCAGGATTTCGCCCACTTATCAAACTAAGGTATAATAGTGCATCAGCATATTTACTTACTTGGCTTGGGCTACCAGGGAAAAGTATTACAGGTATATCGCAACTACGTTTAATGTATTGCACACATTCATCCAAATAACTTGATATAACAAGGCTACCACCTACAAAAAAATAATCAACTTTTGCAATTAGTGAAAGTTGTATAAGCTCTAGCATGCTTTCATCATTCACCTTGTCTGGGTCTATTAGCACAGCAAACGACTTTTTGTTTCGTTGCTTTCTTTCGGTAAGTGATTGATATATATTGTGAGCCATAAGTGCGCTAGAATTGTTGCAAAAATGCTTGTTTTTTTGTTATTACAAAAATATTAACCATAGAAATAATGCTAATGACCGAATTTGTTTTGAAATATGAGTAATTTTACCCACTATGTTACCCGATTTTAAAAAAGAAATAAAGTATAAAACTGCCCGTAGTGGTGGTAAAGGTGGCCAAAATGTGAACAAGGTGGAAACCATGGTAGAAGGTTATTGGCATATAAATAATTCTGAATATTTTAACGAAGATGAAAAAGTACTAATAAGTGAAAAACTTGCCAATAAAGTAAATGCCGATGGTTTTTTGCTAGTAAAAAGCCAAACAGCCCGTACACAACTGGCAAACAAAGCAGAAGTGTTGCATAAAATAAATACTTTGGTAGAAAAAGCTTTGATAGTACCCATAAAAAGAAAACCTACCAAAATACCCAAAGCCGTTATTGCAAAAAGACTGGAAAATAAAAAGAAAACAGCCGAAATAAAACAAGGGAGAAGAAAAATTTCTGGAAATGAATAAGTGTATATTTTTATTGGGAATCTTGTTTTTTTGCTTTCAAAGTTTTGGGCAAAAAAAAATTGTTTTAAAATTTGAGCACATTGCAAATGGAAAAAAGATTGTACTAAATGATAGTATTTATACTAATCATGTTAATGAAAAATATACTGTCAGCAAATTGAAATATTATGTAAGTAATATTTCATTTACAACAAAAGGGAAACAAGAAACTGATAAAAAAGTTTATCTTATTGATGCTTCAAAAAATGATTCTATAATTAAATACAACCAAAAAAAAATGGTTGGTATTGCATTTACAATTGGTGTTGATAGTGCTTTAAATTGTAGTGGCGCACAATCTGGGGCTTTAGATCCATTAAATGATATGTTTTGGACATGGAACAATGGTTATGTTTTTTTTAAGTTAGAAGGCACATCATCATCATCAACGGCAGATAAAAATAGGATAGAGCAACATATAGGTGGTTACAAAAATGAATATAAAACGCAACGCAGAATTTTTTTACCCATAAACCAAATTGGAAATATTATTACAATACAAATGGATTTGGATAAATATTGGAACAATATTAAAATTGCCGAAAATCCAGTAATAGCAGCACCTGGAAAGCAAGCTAAGGTGGCTGCAGATGGGTTTGTGAAGATGTGGAATGTAAAAAATTAAATGTTTACAAACCAATCTTATAAATTAATTAATCTCATAATTACTAAGTGAAAAAAAATTACTTTTTAATTTTTTTTAAAAAAGTTTTTATAAAATAGTATTTATAGCAACCCAATTTTGTTATCAAGTTTACCATTAATTAATTAATTCAAATAAAACTATAATTAAATTTAATCGTATATTTAATTTATAATTCACCAAAGAAAAAGGAGGTATAAATGTCTACAAATAACTCAATGACGCCTTCGGTATGTATCTACTAACCGAACCGTTACACAAAGTGATTTTGGGCCAAATGAGGCCAAGCCGTTGGGTTTATCTCCAACGGCTTTTACTTTTTAAAACTATGATGTTCTAAAAATAAAATGTATTAAAAACCGTAGGTTTAATCTATGTCCCTATGTGGTAAAAACATTCTTCGCACCAATATAATCTCATATTGAATGCGATAACAAAAGTTAATCCTAGCCAGTTTTTATCAAAATAAGGTAATAAGGTTGGCTCTTATATTAGTTGAAGTAATTCTACTAAGGTTGCAAACCATTAGCAATAGTTTGCACTTATTATTGAATTTTGAATAAAATACAGTTTAGAACCTTAGTAGAAATTCACTATAAATTCACCCAAACTTATTACCTTATTAAAAAACATAAATATAGAATCTGTAAAAGTTTATAAGAATTTAACTTTAACAGCTTCTAATTTATAATCACCTCATTCTATTTGCCACATAAAGTTTAAATTTGCATTTTATATAACGCCATGACAGATATACTTACCACCGATAAACCTGCTCTTACCGCCAAAGATTTTGTAACCGACCAAGAAGTGCGTTGGTGCCCTGGCTGTGGAGATTACAGTATACTTGCACAAGTACAAAAGGTAATGCCTACACTTGGTATACCTAAAGAAAATATTGTAATAGTGAGTGGTATAGGATGTAGCAGTCGTTTTCCATATTATATGAATACGTATGGCATGCATAGCATACATGGGCGTGCAACAGCTGTGGCTAGTGGGCTTAAAGCTGCAAGGCCAGAGCTTAGTGTATGGATTGTAACAGGAGATGGTGATGCATTGAGCATTGGTGGAAACCATACCATACATTTATTAAGAAGAAATTTTGATGTAAATATTTTATTGTTTAACAACCAAATTTATGGTTTAACAAAAGGACAGTACTCTCCTACTTCAGAAGAAAAAAAGGTAACGAAAAGTACGCCAATGGGCAGTATAGATCATCCATTTAACCCACTTGCTTTGGCAATGGGTGCAGATGCAAGTTTTATAGCTCGCAGTATGGATAGAGACCCTAAGCACTTACAAGCTATGCTACTCCGCTCTGCCGCACATAAAGGAGCTTCGTTTTTAGAAATTTACCAAAACTGTAATATTTTTAATGATGGTGCTTTTGAAATATTTACAGAAAAAAGCAGCAAACCCGAGGAAGCTATTTTTTTAGAGCAAGGAAAACCCTTGGTATTTGGAGCTACACAAAATAAAGGTATTAAGCTGGATGGATTTAAACCAGTAATAGTAGCGCTTGAAGAAGGAGCAAGTACAGATGATTTGTGGATACACGATGAAAAAGATTTTTACAAAGCACAAATTCTCATTCGCATGTTTGATGACCCAGCCATGCAAGGCCACTTACCAAGACCGTTTGGCGTTTTCTTTGAAGCAGACCGTGCTTGCTACGAAGATGTAATGGCTATGCAAATAGAAGAAGCAAAAGCAAAAACGGGTGTACCAGATTTAGATAAATTATTAAAGGGTAGAGAGACTTGGACAATTGGGTAGATTTTAAAACAAATATTCAATGAGCAATATTCAATATTCAATATTCAAATATTTAAAGCAGCCAATGTTTGTGAAGTGCTACTATTTTTGAATTTAATATAATTACTTCTTATGAAAGTGGTCTATCATTTCAAATCTGCAACAGAAATAACCACAGATATTATTGATTCAATAAAAATTGTGTTTAAAGGAAACTCTATCGTAGTTATTGTATAAGAAGAAACTGAAACAAATGAAGTTCCTCAATGGCATATTCCAATATTACAAGAAAGATTACAAAATTTAAATAATGTAGAATTTACTGATACTTCAGAATTCTTAAACTCACTTAAATAATTTAATCTTGTATATTTCTAAAAGTTCTAAAAACGCACAACATTATATCATTAAAAAATAATACAGCTTTTAGTATTTTGAAAGATCCATTTCTATAAATACAAAAGCTGTCCATTAAACAATTTGAAAATTGAATATTGAGCATTGTTTATTGAACATTTCCCTAATAAACTTATTCCAACACCCCCTCCGTAATCTCCGTCCACAGTTCTTTGTAGCTTTTAGCAGCATCGCCACTTTTTGCAAACTCCTCTATGGGTTGTTTGTAAATACCCATTTTTTCTACATCAGATAAGTAAGGAATGTAGTTACCAAAAAAGCGTTTGTCTTTAAGCAATTGCTCCATTATTTCGTTGTGCATGTTTTTGCGCAAATCCGTCATGGTAAAGAAACACATCATCTTAGCCATGTCTATATCTTTTTCTTTAAAATAATCTTTTACCATGCTATAAGTACGTACAGATAGTGTGGTAGGTATTACTGGCATCAATACAATATCTGCTGCACTAAAAATATTTTCGCTTAATGCAGAAAATCCTGGAGGGCAATCTATAAACACAAAATCATATTCTCCTTCAAATTGTTTTAAAGCATTTTTCAATACATTTTTTTTGCCCCTCATTTCATCTACCATCACATCAAAACTTTTAGAGGAGTTATCAGCAGGTATGATATCAAGATTAGGATAACTTGTTTCCATTATTGCACTCTCAAGATTTGCATCTTTAGCAATCAACTTTTTTATACCAAGGTTTACCTTTGGTTTTGCTTTAAAATAAAAAGAAGTAGCACCCTGTGGATCTATATCCCACAGCAAAGTTTTGTATCCTTCTTTTGCAGATAAATAAGAAAAATTAACGCAGCTAGCCGTTTTGCCTACACCGCCTTTTAAGTTGTACAATGCAATTACTATCATGGTAAAAATGTTTTTCAAATATGAATATATGAAATTTTCAATAAATGCTGTTATTTTAATCACAATTGTACAAATATTTTACTTAAATAAAAAAAATGGAATACAATACCCCATAAATAGCCAATGTTGTAGTTGCTCTTTTTATTATTTAATAATAAAAAATTACCATTCATCCAACTCGTTTTTCGACTACTACCAAAAGTGCTATATTGTATGCGCTAACATTTTAATTAAACAATTTATGAAATCAATATTAAGATCATTTTCAAGCTTAATTACACTAACTCTACTTACAAATGCAACTTTTGCACAACAAAAACATTTAACGGATGAACAATATTTTAAAGGGAACTTTAAAACAATCATTCAACCTATGCCCAATGTTACTAGGTGGGAAGACAATAGTCATTTTTTGCTAGTAAGAGATGGAAAAACATTTTTAGTAGATGCTAAAACAGGAGTTGAAACTGCTTATGTAAACCCTATAGTAAATAAAGGTAGTATAGAAACAAAACCAGAAATTGTAACAAAAAGCAAGGATTTATATGTAAGAAAAAACACCGGCGATGTACAACTTACCAACGATACCCTTGTAGAAATAAATGCTACACTAAGCCCCGATGGTAAATTTGTAGCCTATACAAAAGCCAACAATTTATATGCAGTAGAAATAGCAACTCAAAAAGAAATAAAATTAACTAGTGACGGGAGCGATGTAATTTTAAATGGATATGCAAGTTGGGTTTATACAGAAGAAATTTTAGGTAGGGCATCGAAATACCGCAGCTTTTGGTGGAGCCCCGATAGTAAAAAAATAGCATTTTTTAGAACAGACGATAGCCCTGTATATGCTTTTCCTATAACAGATGCAACAGGAGTACATGGGTACATTGAAACCGTGCGCTACCCCAAAGTGGGTGATAAAAACCCAGAAGTGAAAGTAGGAATAGTTGCACCCTCAGGAGGGCAACCTACTTGGGCTGACTTTAATGCTAAAGATGACCAATATTTTGGTGCACCCTTTTGGACTACAGATGGGAGTAGCCTTTGGGTACAATGGATGAATAGAAAACAAGACAACTTAAAAATATATGCGATAGATTTATCAACCGGAAATAAAAAAGAAATATACAGTGAAACACAAAAAACTTGGATACAATTAGAAGATGGGTATGAGCGTATGCATATACTTGCAAACAACAAAAATTTTATTTTGGAAAGTGATAAAACTGGATGGAATAATTTGTATTTGTATGATATGACGGGTAAATTTATAAACGCCATTACCCCAGGAAAATTTACTGTAACAAGCGTAGAGTATATTGATGAGGTAAAGAAGATGATTTATTTTACAGCCCGTAGCAAAGAAAATACTGCTCGAAGAGATTTTTACAAAGTAAACTTTACTGGAAAAGGAATGCAACGCCTTACGTTTGGAGATTATAACCATGGGCAAATAAGCTTAAGCCCAGATGCTAGTTATTTTGTAACAAATTATAACAATAGTAGCAGTCCCACTAAAATGGCAATTGTAGATAATAAAGGAAAAATTGTAAAAGAAATAGCAGATGGAAAAGGTGCAGCTTTTAACGATTATGTATTGGCTAAAACAGAAATTGTAAGAGTAAAAAGTGATGATGGATTGTATGATTTACCCATGAAAATAACATGGCCGTTAAACTACGATAAAACAAAAAAATACCCAGTTCTTATTTCTATTTATGGGGGTCCAAATGCAGGCACAGTAATGGATAGTTGGACACTAGGCGGGCAACAACAATATTATGCAAAAGAAGGACTGATACAAGTGGCCATGGACCATAGAGCCAGTGGGCATTTTGGTAAAGAAGGAGTAAATTATATGTACCATAACCTTGGCTATTGGGAAATGAAAGATTATAGTACAATGGCAAAATGGCTTGTAGCTAATGGTGCTGATGAAAAAAAAATTTGCATTACTGGGTTTAGTTATGGTGGCTACCTTACCTGCTATGCACTTACTTATGGAGCAGATGTGTTTACCCATGGCATGGCTGGTGGTAGTGTTACAGATTGGACCCTGTATGACACACATTACACAGAGCGATATATGGGGACACCTGCTGATAATGCCGAAGGTTACAAAACAAGTTCTGTGCTTAACTATGCAGACAAGTATAAAGGCAAATTACAATTGGTACATGGTATAATTGATGACAATGTGCATTTGCAAAACAGCACACAGTTTGCAAGTAAGCTACAAGAGCTAAAAAAAGATTTTGAAATGATGACATATAGTGGAGGAAGACATGGCTGGGCTGGTAATAAAAGGTCGCATTTTGAAAATTTAAAAACTCAATTTATATATAAGTATCTATTAGAGAAAGAAGTACCCAAAGGAATGCTGCGTTAATAAAAAAATTAGGTTTAATTTTACAAAAAAATATTAAATAAATGAAAAAACTTTTATTCCTTTTTGGAGTAACCTTAGCATTAAATGCTAATGCCCAAATGACCAAAGATTCTTTGTTGAAAGCAATGTCTAAAGAGATATGTGCTGAAATAAACAAAAAAGATGTAAGCAACATAAATGCTGATAATGCACAACAAGAATTAGGCATGTTATTTATGCCTGTAATAATGAACCATAGTAGCGATATTGAATCGGTATTTGGTAGTGTAAATGATATGGATGCTATGCAAAAATTAATGATAGATCTTGGCATGAAACTTACATTAACTTGCCCAAAGTTTGCTGAGGTATCAATGAAAATGGCAGGTAGCATGGGAGAACCAAAAAAAGAAAAAATTGCAGCAAGAACAGTTGAAATTAATGAAGGTGATGAACTTAAAGGAACTTTACTTTCCATTGCACCAGGAGATATTACAACATTAAGTGTAAAAGATACCAAAGGAAAAACTATAAAACTTTACTGGCTAGAATATTTTGAAAATGCAGATTTGTTAAAAGCAAATAATAAGCGATATCTAAATAAAAAAGTAAACATAACCTACATTGAAAAATCTATTTATGATGCTGCAAAAAAAGATTACAAAACAATAAAAGTTATTACAGCAATAGATTTACAATAAAATAAAATCCAATACAAAAAATCTAAATAATATGAAAAAATATATATTTCTTCTTTGTATTGCTGTAGCTAGTTTTACTACTACAAATGCTCAACGATACTACGGTATAGCCAATAGTAATTATGCAGGTATAAACGGGCTATACATAAATCCTGCAAATATATCAGACAATAGATTGATAAACGATATACAAGTGCTTTCTGGTAATGTAGCAGTAAACCAAAATTATGGCTATGCTAATAACTTTAAAGCATTGCTAGATAGTTTTACCAATGGTAAGGATATAAATTTCACTAAAAATAACAATACAAATAATATTGGGTTCGGTGCACTAGGTGAAGGAAGGGGGCCATCGTTCATGTTTCAAGTAAAGAACAAACATGCAATAGGATTGCTTTCTAGAGTAAGACTTGTAGGAAGTGGCTCTGGTATTAGCAGCGATTTTTTTACACTAGTAAACGCTGGTATCAAAAGGGTTGGATTTGGGAATGGCTACACCTTTAATAGCGGAACTACAAATGTTTCTCTTAATCTTTTTTCTGAAATAGGGATAGTTTATGGTAGAGAGCTAATAAATAAAGATAAAAACTTTTTAAAAGCAGGTATTACTTTAAAGCGCTACAATGGCTTAGGATATTATAGTGCAAGGGTAGATAATTTTAATGTAAAATTTATAGATACTGCAACATCCAAAGTAGAGTTTAGTGGAATAATAAAAGGTTCAAAAAGCTTTGATGATGTAAATGGTTTTAATAATATTAAATCAAACAAACTTTTAGTTGGTGGGCCTGGAAGTGGCTTTGGTTTTGATATTGGTGCAGTTTATGAATTTAGAGATGGAGACCCAATTTCAGAATCACGTGTAGACAACAAGTACAAATACAAAATAGGTTTTGCCATTCAAGATATTGGTGCGATGGTATACAAAGCATCACCAAATACTCAAAATTTTACTTTAAATACAAATGGTATCAAAACAGTTAGTAGGGTAGATACTGCAAATTTATCTTTTGATGATTTGAATACTTATTTTAAATCGATAGGCGTAACACAAACATTGGATAACAATTCCACAAAAGTATTAGCTCCTACTACACTTACACTTTATGGTGATTATAAAATATCAAAGAAAATATATATAAATGCATTGTTTACAACAGGGCTTATTGGAAAAAAAGTTGCTGGTTCACGCACACCTATGCAAGTAGTCGTTACACCAAGGCTTGAAGGTAAATTGTTAGAATTTGGGTTGCCTATTTCTTATAATGGCTTATCTAAAGATGTAAAAGTAGGAGCAGGGTTACGTTTAGGCTTTTTGTTTTTGGGCAGCGATGATTTGGTAAGTAGTGTAACTGGCTTAAGCAAAATAACTGGCGCAAATGTATATGCAGGCTTACGTGCAGCAGTGCCATATAGAAAAATAAAATCTAGACAAACAAAAGATGTTATACCTGAGACAATAGCAGAGGTAGTAAAGCCTATAGAAACTGTGGAACCGCCTAAAGTAGAAACTCCTTTAGATACAGATAAAGATGGTATAATAGATACAGAAGATAAATGCCCTACAGTAGCAGGTTTAAAAGAATTTAATGGTTGCCCAGATACAGATGCTGATGGTATACAAGATAGTGAAGACAAATGCCCATCGGTAAAAGGGATGAAAGAATTTAATGGTTGTCCTGATACCGATGCTGATGGTATACAAGACAGCGAAGATGAATGTCCTACAGAAAAAGGATTGGCAACATTTAAAGGCTGCCCCGATACTGATGGAGATGGAGTGGCGGATAAAGATGATAAATGTGTAGACAGACCAGGGCCCGTAGACAATGCCGGTTGTCCTAAAATAGCAGAAGTAGTAAAAAAGAAATTGGCATTTGCTGCAAAAGCAATACAATTTGAAATAGGTAAAGATGTAATTAGAAAAATTTCATTTGCTCAATTAGATGAAGTAGTGAAAATATTAAATGAATACACCGACTACGAAATGTTGATAGAAGGGCATACAGACAATACGGGCAAAGTGGATAAAAACCAACTTCTTTCTCAAAAAAGAGCAGATGCTGTAAAAAATTATTTTGTACAAAAAGGTATAGAAGCAAGCAGAATGAATGCAGCAGGATTTGGTGACAGCAAGCCCATAGCAGCAAATACAACTGCTATTAATAAAGCAAAAAATAGAAGAGTAGCGCTTACTTTAAAATTGAAAGATTAATTTAAAAGTGAATAAATATTATTAGCCGTGCAAATTTATTTGTGCGGCTTTTTTGTGTTGCTAGTAAAAAATGAGTTCCAAAATTTTTAGCGATATAAAATAACTTTGTGAAATTTTATTAATACAATTGCTGTACATTTAATAGTATAATAAATTTTTTTTAAAAGAACGATCCATTATTCTTTTGTGTGAAATAATTAAACTAAAATTGTCTTAAGTATCAAAATATGCATTTCCCCATAGAAATTTCTTTTGGCAATAATAAAATACCCATACATGCTATTACAGAAATAGCTGCCTTTTTTATTGGGTATCGATACTATGCTTTTTTAAGAAAACGAAAAGGTGACTTAATAAATACAGATAATAGATTATGGATTTTTATTGGAGCTGTATTTGGTGCATTAATTGGAAGTCGCTTGGTAGGCTCATTAGAAAGACCACAAGAATTATTAGCAGCAAAAAATATTTGGTTGTACATTTATTCTAACAAAACTGTACTAGGTGGTTTTCTCGGTGGTTTGTTAGGTGTAGAGCTAATTAAAAAAATTATAAAAGAAAAACATAGCAGTGGCGATTTGTTCACCTACCCCATTATACTTGCACTTATCATTGGGCGTATAGGCTGCTTTTGTATGGGTGTGTACGAAGAAACTTATGGTGCTGTTACAACTTTTTTTGCAGGAATGAACTTGGGTGATGGACAGCTTCGACATCCAGTGACAATTTATGAAATGATTTTTTTAGCCCTGCTGTGGTTTGTATTATTACTAGTTGAAAAAAAATATACACTAGCAGATGGTGCTAGATTTAAAATTTTTATGATTGCTTATTGTACATACAGATTTTTACAAGATTTTATAAAACCAAGCTATCCTGTTTTTATGGTTTTATCTACCATACAACTAACAGCTGCTATTGGATTGATTTATTATTTAACTATTCATATTCGTAATAAAAAATTATATTTGATAAAATAATTTATGATGCAAACAATAACATTACAACATATTATTTGGAAAGAAGATGACCACTTTGTAGCACAGTGTTTAAATATTGATGTAAGTAGTTTCGGTGATACAAAAGAAGAAGCAATTAAAAATTTGCAAGAAGCTGTTGAGCTTTATTTAGAGGATGACTCAGACAAAAATATTCTTCGTGTAGAACAACCTGAAATTATTTCCTCAAATTTTAGTTATGCCTAAACTTTATTCTTCTGTTTTCATACTTTATATTCTAGAAAAAAAATGGTTTCTTTTTTGTTTCTCAAAAAGGAAGCCATATCAAGTATAGAAAAGAAGGCGAACTAACATTAACTGTAATTGTACCAGCAAATAGAAAACAAATACCAATGGGTACATTCAACTCTATTGTTAGGCAGTCAGGATTATCAAAATTAGATTTTGAAAAAGAATAGTAATAAATTAATTCCAACTTTACATGCCAGAACGCCCATACACCTACTACGATTTTACTTTAAGCATTTGTAGCACTTGCCTCCGCCGTGTAGATGCCAAAATTGTTTTTGAAAACGATAATGTGTACATGCTTAAAAATTGTAAAGAGCATGGTTTTGAAAAAGTTTTAATAGCAACTGATATTGAGTATTATAAAAATATTCGCAACTACAATAAGCCTTCAGAAACACCGTTGCATTTTACTACTAAAACACATTATGGGTGTCCTTATGATTGTGGGCTTTGCCAAGACCATGAGCAGCACAGTTGCCTTACTGTAATAGAAATTACAGATAGATGTAACCTTGCCTGCCCTACTTGCTATGCAATGAGTAGCCCGCATTATGGGCGGCATAGAACGATAGAAGAAGTAGAAAGAATGCTTGATATAATTGTAGCAGCAGAAGGCACACCAGATGTGGTACAAATAAGTGGTGGTGAGCCAACGGTACATCCAGATTTTTTTGCTATAATGAATATTGCCAAAAGCAAACCCATAAAACATTTAATGCTGAATACAAATGGTATACGGATTGCAAAAGATTTTGAGTTTACAAAACAGCTGGCTACCTATGCGCCCGACTTTGAAATTTATTTACAATTCGATTCGTTTAAATCAACTGCACTAGAGCAATTGCGTGGCAAAGATTTAACAGAAACAAGAATGAAAGCACTAGAGCATTTAAATGCACTTAATCTTTCTACCACATTGGTAGTAACCTTGCAGCAAGGGGTAAATGATGACGAGATTGGAAAAATAATTGACTTTGCATTAAAACAAAAATGTGTGCGTGGGGTTACCTTTCAACCAACACAAGTAGCAGGGCGTACAGAAAACTTTAGCCCTGCTACAGATAGAATAACCCTTACAGATGTACGTAGAAAAATATTGGAACAAACAGATGTGTTTAAGCCAAACGATTTACTACCGGTACCTTGCAACCCTGATGCTCTAGTAATGGGCTATGCATTAAAAATAGCTGATCAAACTTTTCCACTTACTCGTTATATAGATCCTACACATTTGCTAGACAATAGCCGCAACACTATTATTTATGAGCAAGATGATGCGCTAAAGGAAAAAATGATTGATATCTTTAGTACTGGTATTTCTGTAGATAGAGTGGAGGAAAATATGAAACAATTGCTTTGTTGCTTACCACAAATAGAAGCACCAGGGCTAGGTTATGAAAATTTATTTCGAATTATCATAATGCGCTTTATAGATGCATATGATTTTGATGTACGTGCCATTAAAAAAAGCTGTGTACACATTGTGCATAAAGATGGGCGCATCATACCTTTTGAAACAATGAACCTTTTTTATAGAGATGATAAAGAGGAGTATTTAAAACAACTTCAAAAAGAAAGGGAGCATGCTCCTGTATAAATGCCAAATTTATGGAAGGACTAATTGGGATATTATTTATAGCGGTTGTGTTACCATTAATATTTGTAATAATAGGCATAGTAAGGCTCTTTAGCAAAAATGAAGAAAGAAATAAAAGTGGAATAAAATTCCTACTTGGAGGTATATTAATGTTTGGCGTTTTTGTACTTATAGGATATTCAATTTGTAGTAATATGAGTTTTGGTGGGCATTAACTTTTTTGTTTTATCAAATTTGAATGCGGTTATCAATTAAAGTATATAATTAATGGAAGCTTTTATTATAATTTTATTTGCAATTTGTTCTATTCCGTTTATAATAATCTTGGTGGGTATATTTATGATGTTTAGTAAAAATGAGCATACCAAGAAAAGAGGAAAAAACACTTTACTTGTAGGATTAATTATTTTAGGTGTGGGATTAATTATTGGCACTTTATTATGCAGTTTTAAATAACATTTTATGAGTCAGTTTAAACTTTCTATTTTGGTTTGCCTTACGTTGTATGCTATTATAGCGGCTATCACTTTTGCGTTAAATTCTGTAGAACAATTAGCCAATGTAGGCTCGTTCGGTTTGCTTTTATCTATATTTTATTTAATTGCAGGTATAATAGCAGTTTGTTTTACTAGTACAAGAAAATTTGGGCAAGGCATACTCCTTTGTGCAGGCATAGTATTGGTAATTGGTATATCAGTTTGTACTTATTCTCCTTATAAATTTCATTAAATGAAGTTACCAATAAAAATTGTTTTAATAAATATGGCATTGGCAATAATTTTTGCTCTTTTGTTTGGCAGTAAAGAAGGCATTATAGATGGTTATGTAGTTATGTTTGGGCTAGTAGCATTAGGTGGCGGAGCAATAGATATTATTGTAGGCCTATTTTTACTACTTGCTACTGATAAAAGATATGCGCAAGGTTTTTTATTGAGTGGTGAGGTATTACTTTTATTAGGCTTTTTAGCTTGCAGTACAACTGGATTGATATAGCTACTTGTATTATTTATCCTTCAAAAACATTTCACCTTTTGCTATCCACGATATACCAAAAGCAAATAATGCTATACTCTCTAGTATGAGAGTAGGTTTATATTTTGCCAGTGATTGTTCAATATTGTTAAACAAATTGTTTATAGCAATAAGTAGAATGCAAATGATAATAATAATGCCACAAGTTTTGTAAATACTATTGCGTATTTTTTTATTTGCACACATTATTTTAGTAGGGTCAGTTTTGGTAAATAATATTAATGAAAAATAAGCAAAACTGCTAAACAATAGCCCAGCAAATATATAGTGAACGACATTTACAGAATTTGTACGGTTGTATATTACAAAAGTACAAATAGAATTAGCATCACTATCTGTGGGGAAAAAAGCTACACCCAATGCACATACTGCTGCTATGTTTGCTACAATATTATCTCGTTTGTCATAACCATTATAAAAAAACAGAAATAAGGCTACTGCACATAAGGAGCCTACAAAATAATTACCCATAATGGTATAATAATAATGACTTATAGAGGGCTGTAATTGTGTACAATCATTAAAAGAAAAAGCACCCGTTATTAATACAATAGGAAGAAACAATCCTACAAAACCCAACCCTATTCTTAAATTGAGGTAGGATAATACAAAATCATTTTTGTTGGTGGATGTTTGCATAAGGAAACTTTTGAGTAAGTAATAAATTATACATTATAAACAGTTCAAAATAAATCTCAGTTTGGTATCGCAAATTTAGCAAAGTACCGCAAAGCACGCAGAGAAAAACTTTGCGTGCTCCTTTCTTGTGCGCTGGGACACCTAAAATATAGATAAGCCCTTTACAGTAGAATATTTGGGTAATTATTTTTTAATAATGTCTTTTATTCAAATTTAGGAGGCTTGTTTTGTGCTGAGATACCTAACCACACAAAAAAGAAGAGAAAAAACCCTGCGTCCTCTGCGTTCTCATTGCGTTCTCTTCGATATAATACCTGCAAAAGAAAAACGGCGACCAAGTTTTTGCAAACTAGCCGCCGTTCTCAATTGTTACCCCCTATGAGTATTTTTATATAAAAACTAGTTTATAGTTTTATTACACTTATTGTTTTTAGTTCTGCACCTACCATTGCTTTTATTAAGTAGTTACCTGCCGCCAATGGGCTCATATCTATCTTAGTAAGGTTGGTACCTTTTTGTGCTTGCAATGTTTTTGTCATTACTTGCTTGCCTTCTGCATTTACAAGTGTAAGTGTTATTGCTGTATTTTCCAATACATCTATTCTTACGTTTGTATAATCTTGCACAGGATTAGGGAAAGCACTTAAGCCTCCTTTATCTACCATCTGTATACTTCTTATTTCAGTGTAAGCAGTTTTACCATCTGCATCTATTTGCTTTATACGATAGTAAATAATACCATTGTTTTTAGTGTTAGCTAAGTTAGCATCTACTACATTGTATACATTACTAGCTGCACCATTTTTAAATGCCACTAAAGTATTTATTTTATCAAATGTTACTCCATCTAAACTTCTTTCTACTTCATACTTTTCAGTATTAGCCGTTTCATTTTCTACTACAAAGTTTAACAAACCATCGTTGTCTTTTTTGGTAGCAGAGAAGGCTGTGAATTTTACTGGTACAACAGAGCTTAATATAGCAAATGAAATAGCATCTCCAAATGTCCCAAGTGTTCCATTTGCTCTATAACTAAACCCGTTTGTTACACTTGTTCCTGGTCTATTGAAATATAAATTACTACCATTAGAATTAATTGTTCCACTTGTAGATAAAAATACAGCATTCGTAGTTATACCACCATCAGGTAAAGTAATTAAGTGAAGCGTATTAGCTAATGCTCCAGCAAGCCTAAATTCAAACACTTCTGTTTCAGATCCGTCTAGCTTTGAGTAGGTCACATTGGCTGCTGTTGTAATAAAATAATGCTTGTACCCAGATTCAATAACTGGAGGATCAACAATCCAAGTAATTCCAGGGAAGTTAGCAGTGTTAGGTGTTAACGTTACTACAGGTGATGCAGCACTTGTAGGAAATGCTATATCAAATTGTAAAGTGGAAATACCGTAAGCACTTCCAATAGGTGTACTTGTTTTCACAAATACTTTTATTGCATCAGATGTAGTACCCGCTCCAACACTTGCTTGCATTATTTGAGCATTACAAAACGTAATTGAGGATAATAATATTGATAAGGATAAATATATTTTTTTCATTATTTTTATTTTTTTGGATTACGGAAGTATTTGTGTTTTAGAATTTGTTGTAGTTGAACCAAGTACAGTAATTAATAAATAATCTTTGTCATTGCCTAATCCAGAAAACCTTGCGAATCTGTTCAAATTTAAATCTCCACGGCTGTATCCATTAACAGAACCAGTAGTAACATTCGACAAAACATTTATTAAAAGAGCATCCTTATCATTCCCTAATCCAGAATATCTAACGGCAGTATTACCATTTACATTTCCAGCGTATAACATATTCTTAGCATTTCCATTAAAATAGTTTGTTAATGCTGTTCCTAAAACATTTGTAGAAGCCGTAGTTGTAAAATCAAATTGAGTATTTTTAATTAAACCCAAAGGCTGTGTATAATTTGCTACATTCATAGCCATTGCAATATGGTTTCTATGTTTGACACTTATTAAGTAATTTCCAGCATCTACATTTTTAAAATAAATAGGACTAACCCCATCAATATCCACCACATCACCATCTCTTTGCAATAAAGCAGAACGAGTTTGAGCAACAACACTTGGAGTAGCAGCATTTCTTAATTCTAAGAAAACCCAATCAACAATATTATCTGCTGGTATTACTTGGTCATTAAATGCAGTAGCTGTAACTGTTTCAGTAGGTGTATTTGCTACACGTGTAAAATTAGTATTTGAACTATATTCTGCATTTGTACTATACGGATCAGATGTAGGCAAAAAATTACTTGCTGGTAATGTACCTGGTACATAAGCCACATTTGTTCTTAATAAATCATTCATTAATCCAGTTACAGCATTATATCCTGCACCTTGTAAGATCACTTTAGTATCAAATAAAAGAAATCTATTCATACCGTATAAATCACCTGTATTTGAAGCAATAGTAGCACCTACAGTATTTAAGGCGTTATCTTGTGTACCACCTGTTAAACTCCAGTTTATACCATTCCAGTATATTCCTCTAAGATCAGCTTCTGTACCTATTACTCTTGTAGGATCTACATAAGTACCAGTTGCATTTGTGGTTCCACCAGTTATACCTGCTTTATCTATTGGCCAGTTTACCATTAAAAAACTCTCTGTTCTCACATGTTTATTAGGATCAGCCGTACCCTTAGCCTGCACCCCAATACTTGCCCCTGCATACGTGCTACCTGTATTTGTAAGCGATACGGGCAAATAATCAGCACCAGCACCTACAGGCATTAAAGAAGCTGCAATAGCCGTTGGTACATCTGCGGTAAACTCTCTTCTTAAAAAACCAGTACCATTTGTTTCAAAAAATTTGCTTGTACCCATACCTGTAGCCGTAGCACCTACTGCTAGCGTAGCGGTATTGCTGCCCATTATTAATTTACCATTGGTAAACAATACTGAGTTACCTACTTTTAAGTTTCCAGTAAGGGTAGCGTTGGTAGCATTATCCATTTCTAAATTTGGTATAATGTTGCCATTCATATTTACATTTTGGTTGGCAGTACCTTTTAATATTAGGTTGCCAGCACCTGTAATATCAGCATTACTCGTTACATCGCCTTGCACTGTTACAAATGCTCCGCTTTGTATGTTAAAAACCGCACCACTGCTTATCGTAAGCTGTGCCTTGCTCACCGTGCTTACTAGTAGTAAGCTGGCTGCTGCTATTGTTTTTATTTGTTTTAACATATTTGCACTTTTATTTTATGATCTATTATATAAAATTACTATGATTAAATTTATCTTTTATCTGCAATTTAGTAAACGGCTTCTTTCAGTTATCAAAAGGGTATTTATTACTAATGAATAACACGCATTAAAACCAGTTTATAAATACTTATACAAATATCTGCATAATAATACACAATGCAATACCCTAAAAAGGGTATTTTCAGTTACATAACGTAGTATTTACTTAAAAATTGCCTTTGCAATCTTCCATTTTGTGTAGTAAAATTGCTACAAAAGAGTTTATAAAATACCAAAACCATTGCCAATAGCATATTTTAACCCATGAGTAACCATTTTACTTATTAAACAAAATCTAAAGTATGTTTTTTAAAAACTCAACATCTACCCTCTCACCTATAAACAATACTATAATATTTTAATTTATTGTAAATTTAAGATACTTTTTCTGCTTTTGCCATCCCCTAAAAGGGTGATTTTTTTAAAAAGTGCTCCACTTTTTAATTTTTCATTAAATACAATGCTTCTCTTTTTTCGGTAGGAAGTTATTTTGCCAAGAAGTAGGGAAGGCGTTTTTTATTAAAGACGGGGATTAAAAACTTAGTTTTTGCTTAAAAACAAAAACCTGCAGCTGTGGCAATAATATTTTACGAAGTAAAAAATACACTTTTTTCTAAATAAATAATATTCATCTCAAAGTAAATAACTTCGTTTGACTAAACCACCATTAAAATGAATCGAATTTTTGCTTTGCTGTACCTATTAATTCCAACCTGTACTTTTGCGCAAACAGTAACCCAAAAACTACAAACTGCTTTTGCACAATTTGAAAAAGACCCGCAGCTAGCTTATGCCATAAGTTCGTTTTATGTGATAGATGCAAAAACAGGGAAAGTAGTTTTTGAAAAAAATGCAAGAATAGGTTTGGCGCCAGCATCTACCCAAAAAATAATAACAACTATAACGGCTTTTGAATTATTGAAAAAAGATTTTAGGTACGAAACCAAATTGCAAGCAATAGGTAACATTATAAAAAAGGATAGTGCATTAGAAGGGAATTTATATCTGATTGGTAGTGGCGACCCAACATTTGGTAGTAACAGATATAGTAATACAAAAAGCTATCAAGTATTAAATGCCTTTATAGCAGCAGTACAAAAAAAAGGAATTAAGCAAATTACACAACCATTATCTTACAACTATAGAACTTATTCAAATCAAACTATACCTGATGGATGGATAATGCAAGACATAGGAAACTATTATGGTGCAGCTGCCAATATTTTAAATTGGAAAGAAAACCAATTCGATATTGTTTTAAATTCTGAAGAAGGGAAAGATGAAGCTGTTTCAGTAATTTCTCCAAAGAATAAAACATTTATAAACGAACTAAAAGCTGGCGCAAAAGGCAGTGGAGATAATGCTTATTGCTATTTGCCCATGCAAGGCAATGCATATACACTCACAGGTAGCATACCTGTAGGCGAGCAAAAGTTTACCATTGCAGCTGCGGATAATGAACCTGCAAAAACAATGTTATTAGATTTATCTTTTGTACTAAAACAAAAAGGAATAAAAACAAATGGTGTGGAAGATTTTAAAGCAGAACTTACAAAACCTTATACTCAAATTATTGATGGCAGAGAAAGGTTAGATTTATATACACATTATTCTCCCTCGTTAGATTCTATTATTTATTGGTTTAATAAAAAAAGTATAAACCTTTATGGAGAAGCATTGCTAAAGACAATGGGAAACAAAGTAAAAGGAAATGCAGATAGCAGCATAGCAGTTGTAAAATCATTTTGGGTATCAAAAGGCATTGATAAAAATGAATTAAACATGTTTGATGGCTCAGGTTTATCACCACTAAACCGTGTAACTACCCATGCACAAGTAGAAATTTTAAAATATGCGGCTACAAAAGATTGGTACAAATATTTTTTACAAGCATTACCTATATACAATGGCATGACGATGAAGAGTGGCAGTATAACGAACGTAAAAGGTTTTTGTGGCTACCACACCGCTAAAGATGGCAGCAGTTATATTTTTTCTTTTTTGGTAAATAATTTTAATGGTAAAGGAGGAGAAGTGGCTAACAAAATGTTTAAGGTATTGGATGTTTTGAAATAGCTAAAATTTTATATTAAAATTAGAAAGCGATTGTGTTACACATTTTTTATAACGAAAATTCATTTAATCACAATCTCCAATCTTTGGATTAAAGTAGAGCCTCCACTTATTTAAAAAAGTGCTTAATTCATAAAGCATTAACATGGCTAATGAACCCATAAAGTTAATATGACTTAAGGCTATCATAACCCGTAACCTTTAACTTTCAACCTTCAACTTTCTTATCTTCGCAGTATGAATTTTTCAAAAAAAGAATTAAGCAACGAGCAGTGTATTGCACTGTATAAATCTATTTTGCTACCCCGCATGATAGAGGAAAAAATGTTGGTGCTATTACGCCAAGGAAAAATATCTAAATGGTTTAGTGGTATAGGCCAAGAGGCAATATCGGTAGGGGCTACAGCCGCCTTGCTGCAAGATGAATGGATAATGCCTTTGCATAGAAACCTAGGTGTATTTACAGGTAGAAATATGCCACTTAGCAAGTTATTTATGCAATGGCAAGGCAATAAAGAAGGATATAGCAAGGGTAGAGAACGCAGTTTCCATTTTGGCAGCAAGGAGCATCATATTTGTGGTATGATTTCTCACCTTGGCCCACAGCTAGCCATTGCAGATGGTGTGGCATTGGCTTATAAATTAAGAGGAGAGCAAAAAGTATCCCTAGCTTTTAGTGGAGATGGTGGTACAAGCGAAGGTGATTTTCATGAAGCATTAAATACAGCAGCAGTGTGGGACTTACCCGTAATATTTGTAATAGAAAACAATGGCTATGGCCTTAGTACACCTGTAAATGAGCAATACCGTTGTGAAAATTTGGTAGATAAAGCAAAGGGCTATGGTATGGAAGGTATACGTATAGATGGTAATAATTTGCTAGAGGTATACGATACCATAAAAGGTGTACGTGAATTTTGTATAAAAAATCAAAAACCATATTTAATAGAATGTATGACTTTTCGTATGCGTGGGCATGAAGAAGCTAGTGGTGTAAAATATGTACCACCAGAGTTGTTTGTACAATGGGAAAAAAGAGACCCAGTAAAAAATTATGAAACATGGCTTACAAATGAAAAAATATTATCGGTAGATGATATCAATAAATTAAAAGCAGATACAAAAGTATACATAGAAACAGAGCTAGCAGAAGCATATAAAGCAGCAGCAATTGTGGCGAATACGAAGGAGGAAATAAATGATGTATACGCTCAGCGGGCATTTGGCAACAGGCAATTGGCAAAAGAAGTTTTAGATAATGCGAACCCAACTTTCAACCTTCAACTTTCAACTTTCAACAAATTTTCTGAAAAAAAATTCATCAATGCTATATCTGACGGCTTAGAACATTCCATGCAAAAACACGAAAACCTTATTTTAATGGGGCAAGATATTGCAGAGTATGGTGGTGCTTTTAAAGTAACAGAAGGCTTTGTAGAAAAATTTGGCAAGGCTCGTGTACGCAACACACCCTTATGTGAGAGTGCTATTGTGGGCAGTGCATTGGGTTTAAGTTTGGAAGGGTACAAAGCTGTAATGGAAATGCAATTTGCAGATTTTGCTACAGTAGGTTTTAACCAAATAATAAATAACCTTGCTAAAATACATTACCGTTGGGGGCAGAATGCAGATGTGGTTATACGCATGCCCACGGGTGGAGGTGTAGGCGCAGGGCCGTTTCATAGCCAAAGTAACGAAGCTTGGTTTGTGCATACGCCAGGGTTAAAAGTTGTTTATCCATCTACGCCAGAAGATGCAAAAGGCTTGATGATAGCCGCTATTAATGACCCTAACCCTGTGTTATTTTTTGAGCACAAAGCATTGTATAGAAGTGTAAGCGGACAAGTGCCCAATGAATATTATGAAATAGAAATAGGCAAAGCAAAACACGTGCAACAAGGTGATGATGTGAGTATCATTACTTATGGTGCAGGTGTGCATTGGGCTATGGAGTATGCAGAAAATAATAAAGATATAGGTATTGATATTTTGGACTTGAGAACTTTATTGCCACTAGACTATGATGCTATTAAAAAAGCCACGGAACGTACAGGAAAAGTTTTATTACTACACGAAGACTCTTTACTAGGTGGTATTGGTGGCGAAATAGCCGCATGGATTGGCGAAAATTGTTTTAATAAACTAGATGCACCTGTAATGCGTTGTGCAAGTTTAGATACGCCTATACCTTTTAACCTTGTGTTAGAAAAAAACTTTATGGCTTATGGTAGGTTGGGAGAAATGGTGGAGAAGTTGATGAATTATTAGAAGAAGAGTAATTAGGAATTGGTGAGTTATTAAACACAAAGTTGCCATTTTAAAAGTAATTCTAATTTAAAAGAAGCCAACAACAATTTATCAATTAATCAATGTAATAATGCCAGAACTCTTTATCATAGCAGGTTGTAATGGTGCAGGAAAAACTACTGCAGCATATACGCTGCTGCCAGAGGTTTTTCAAACTATAGAATTTATAAATGCAGATGAAATAGCACGTGCAATAAATAAAAACGATGTAGAATCTGCTGCTATTGGTGCAGCTAGAATAATGCTTAATAGAATTGATTCATTAATTGAGCATAAACAAAGTTTTGCATTTGAAACAACATTATCTGGACTTACATATTTAAAAATTATTGAGAAAGCAAAGTTGAATGGTTTTACAGTAACTTTATTTTTTGTAAATCTTGAAAATGCTCAAATGGCATTCGAAAGAGTATTTATTAGAGTAAAAAAAGGTGGACATAATATTCCACAAAATGTAATAGAAAGAAGGTTTAAAAAAGGAATAGGAAATTTTCCAAAATATGCTACTGTTGTCCAAAACTGGTATTTATTTGACAATTCAGGCAATGAATATCAAATAATTGCTAAATCAATTGATGGAATAAAGGAAATACTTAACTTTACAATCTATAACAAAATCATAAAAAATGAATCTTGTTGATAAAAAAGTAAGTGAAGATCTTACTCCAAAAATAATAGAGGCTTTGGCAAGAGCTATACAAAGAGTAAAAGTAGAAACCAAAGCTACAAATACTTATATGGTAGTATCCGATGGAAAAGGAGGCACCAAAAAAATCTATGCAAAAGATTTGTAGTGTTTGCAATTAGCCCCTACAATTTATCATTTAAACAATCTACTCCCCTTCTTTCTTTCCTTCTAGTTTTATTTTATTCCTTAGCAGCTTTTTAAAATAATAAGATGCATTTAAAATGTACTGGTTAAATTCAATCTCAGTACTTGTACTGGTAAAATAATACGAAGGCTTGTACCATACTAAAAACGTATCCAAAGCATTTCCTTTTAATTGTGTAATCCTCCCTACAAATCTTTTATTAAAACGATAGCTTACATATTTTTCTTGCTCTTCTTTCTCTAGCCAAATTTGAAATTTTCTTAACTGTTTGTTTCGTCTAAATCGAAACATATTAATAAGTTCATTTGTATCCATACCTACACCTCCACCCGGCGTAATGCTGGTAGTTATAGTAGGCTTTTTATAATTAAAAATCTTTGCATAGGTTTCTCTGTTTTCCAAAG
>JAYVID010000093.1:0-3751 GCA_043770525.1 Ferruginibacter sp. | reverse complement strand
GGTTTTTTTATGGCAGTAAATAAGACGGGCGCAATGGAAGGTTCTATTGGTGGAGGAATAATGGAACATAAATTGGTAGAGCTTGTTAAAGAATATTTAAAAGAAGGCAAAGAAATTAATAGTATAAAAAAACAATTGCATCATAAAGAAGCTGCCACCAACCAAAGTGGAATGATATGCAGTGGCGAACAAACTATTTTTTTGTATAGTGTTAAAAAAGAAAATGCCCCTGTAGTTGAACAAATAATTAAAGGAAATGCATTATCCATAAGCCTTTCGACAAATGGAATTATTCCCTCTATTGAAAAACTGGATAAAAATTATACTTTTTATTTTAATGCCGAAACAGATTGGTTGTATAACGAAAATTTGAACAAAGAAAATTATCTACACATTATTGGAGGAGGGCATTGCTCTTTAGCATTAAGCAAGCTTATGAGCGAAATGGATTTTGAAATTACCGTGTATGATACAAGAGAAAATTTATCTACCATAAATAAAAATGAATTTGCTTCACAAAAATTTATTGTAAAAGATTATTCTGAGTTGGCTGATGTAATAAATGAAGCGCTCAACACTTTTGTAATAATTATGACATTGGGTTATAGAACTGATGCTATAGCCTTTGATGCATTGATGCAAAAAGAGTTTACTTATTTTAAAATGCTTGGTAGTGCAAATAAATTCAAAACCCTATACAAAGAATATCTAGCCAAAGGAATGGATGAAAATAAATTAACGGCATTGTTACAACCTGCAGGTGTAGCAATACATAGTCAAACACCACAAGAAATAGCGGTTAGTATAGCTGCGGAAATAATTGCGGTGAAAAATAAAATTTAATAATTTTTAGAGGATTTATTTTTTATAGAGAACTTAAATAATGGATTGATAATTGTACTGTCAGCCTTAGCTTGTCGAAGGCGGGTTTTGAAGAAGCGCACCGGCTTCGACAAGCTCAGCCTGACACCCCAACAGTAACAAACTTTTGTCATTTGTAAAGAGCTTAAATTTTATTTTATGAGTGCCTCAGGCTGACAGCTTTCTATTTCAATGTACATCTACTTTGAAAAAAATAACAAAACTAATATTTAACCTTATCCTCCTTTTGTTGCCACGCTTCAAAAGATGCCAATGCCTTTTCTCTTCCAATAGGTATCATTGGTATTTTACGTTCACCAATTTCCACGGTTAACTCATCATAAATAAAACTATCATCAAAGCCAATATTTGCTGCATCTTGCCTATTATTGGCATAAAAAATTTTTGCGGGGCGTACCCAATATATAGCGCCTAAGCACATAGGGCAAGGTTCGCAGCTTGTGTAAATTTCGCAATCTGTTAATTGAAATGTTCCTAAGCTTTTGCAAGCTTCACGAATAGCCACTACCTCTGCATGTGCAGTAGGGTCGTTTGTACTTGTTACCCTATTGTTTCCACGAGCAATTATTTCTTCGCCTTTTACAATTACACAACCAAATGGTCCACCATCATTATTTGCCACACCATCAATAGATAATTGAATAGCTTCTTGCATAAATTTTTCTTCTCTCGTCATTTCTCATTTTTTAAATACTCAATAAAAATGCTACATTATTTTAGTTTATCAACCAAAGGTTGATTACGAAGGCGGTGCGCTTCAAAACGAAATTTTATTTAATAATAACCCGTCTTCGACAAGCTGCTAATGACATACTTTGTAAAACGCTTACTTTCAATTTATTGAAATGTCAGCCTGAGCCTGTCGAAGGCGGGTTTAAGGAAGCACACCAGCTTCGACAAGCTCAGCTTGACACCCCAATAGTATCGAATATTGTCATTTGCAAAGAGCTTAAAATTTTATTTTATGTGTGCCTCAGACTAACATCTTTTCAAATCACAACCCTACAAAAGCTCCAATCTTCAACCGCCATATTAAAATACCTACACCCAATATGGCAATCAACACACCTATTAAGGATTGTAAGGTTACTTTTTCTCGTAATACAAAGAAAGCAATAAGTAATGTAAAAAATGGCACTAAAGAAAATATGGTTTGTGCCACGGCTACATCCATATACAAAATACTAAACATCGATAAAGTAACTGCCAATGTTGGGTTAAAAATGGAGCCTAAAAGAGTTTGTTTACTTGCCTTTTTATTAGCTATAATTTGTTGGTAGTACATTTTTATTTTACCACTAAAAAAAGTAAGCATAAATAAAAATAAAAATCCTACTACTAAACGAATAAAGGTAGCATTGATGGGGCTAATAATATTTCCAGCTTCTTTTTGCAGCATCAATCCTTTTTTAGAAAGCGCTAAACCTAAGCCATGGCAGGCCGCTGCGGCTATACCAAATAAAATAGCTTTGTTGGTATTGCTATTTGAATCAACTTGTGTTGTATTTTGTTGGCTTCTACCAAGGCTAATGCTTATTACACCTGCAATTGTAATAATGATTCCAATAATACCGACTGCATTTATTTTTTCATTGAGTAATAAAATACCAAATATCAAAGCTGTTGTAGGCGATAATGTTGTGACAACACTTGCCTTTTGTGGTTTTAAAATGGCATAACTTTTAAAACTTAAATAATCACCCAATACTAAAGATATAATACCTGACAAACCAAGCCATAGCCAAGCATGCACAAGATCTGAAGAAAATAAATGTGTGAAATCTTGAAAATTGAAAACAAGTGTCAGTATTGTTATAAAGCTAACGCCGAAAGCTAAACGTAATAAATTAATAACGGGAACAGGCAAATGTTTTGTTGCATTGGTAATAATAAAACCTGCAATACTCCAACCAATACACGCACCAAAAGCAAATAAATAACCTATACTCATTTTTTAAAGATAGATAATATTTTTTTGCTGCATAAATTTGTTCGAAATGATTTGTTAGTTTTTTGTTTTTACCAAATTGCGTATCATGCCTTTAAAAAGAAAACCATGAAAGGGTAAAACACTGTACCAATATAATCTGCCCCATAATCCCTTTGGGCGAAAAGTTGCTGTTTGTCTTAATTGTATTTTATTAGAGCGCTGCATAATTCTAAATTCTAACCAAGCCTCTCCGGGTATTTTCATTTCTGCATACAACAAAAGTCTTTTATTTTTTTTATCTGCAATGAGTACACGCCAAAAATCTAATGCGTCACCTCTATGTATATCATTTGCATTGGTGCGGCCTCTGCGCAAACCAACACCGCCAACCATCTTATCCATGAGCCCTCTAATTCTCCATAAAAAATTTGCATAGTACCAACCTTTGTCGCCACCTATACTCCAAATATTTTCCAATACTTTTTCGCTACTGTTGTTTTTTATTTCTTTCCATTTTAAATCTTTAAAACAACCATAATGCGGTATTTCTAATTTGTCCATCCAATCTTGGTGGGCATTACTAGAGCTGAAAGAATCTTTCCAACTACTTAGTACATGGTTTTGTTCTATTTTTTCAAAAGCTAATTGTACCGATGTCTTGTATGATAACAATTCAATGCCTAAATCTTGTGCAAGTGTATTGGGCTCTGCTATCACATTTACCTTCATACTATTTACCAAGTTTACTGCAAGTGGGTAAGAAGTAGATGTTACAAAATACAACCAATACGATGAAACCCTTGGTGTCATTACAGGTACTGTTATGATTAACCGTTTTAATTTTCGTACAGCGGCAAATTGCAATAACATTTCTTTATAGCTTAGTACTTCATTGCTGCTTATATCAAAATGTTTTTTATAAGTATTTTCTTTTAGTAA
>JAYVID010000092.1:0-35283 GCA_043770525.1 Ferruginibacter sp. | reverse complement strand
TTAGATTTTGATAATACAGAGCAACTGTTTTCCAAGTTTATGGACAATATTTTATCTATAAAACCAGTAGGTACAAATATAATTTTAGGAAGAATTTTTTGCCTCGGTTGGTCATCGCTACAATCTTCGCTGCCGCCGCTTGGTCTTTGACCTGCGGCGTGTTTGTGGTATAAAGGAAGAGTCGAATAATAATAATAATCGTAACCTGTTAGCATCAATTATCGTCAACCGTGCGATGCTCGAAGTATGAACCTGTAACCTGCGGTGTGTATGCACCTCATACAATGTACTTTTTTGCTACAGTAGCTACTTCTTACATACATTACCCACGCCACGCCTGCACTCTTGTGAAGCATAAATTGGTAGCGCCAGTCTTCCAATCATAAGGTAAGTAAAAAGACAATTCCAAAACACTTATAAAAAGCCCTATCCCAAATAATGCTCTAAAAAACCAAAATGATCTGTGCCTTTTTCATAAAATAAAGCAGAAGAAAAATAGTATTCTTCTGGTAAATTACAAATACCTGCCTTTACAGGATTATAATGGATATAATTCAATTTTTGATTAAACACAGCAGCAGTAAACAACTCAATACCTAATGAATCTCTTTTCCAAAAATTATATTTTCTGTCAATAGCATTTACTTCGTAATCTTTTAAGTTTCCATCTATTTCCAATTGTTTTTTAAATTCCTTTGAAGTGTGTTTAATAAAACTATTTTGTACTTTTTGTATGCTGCTATTGCCTTTCGATTGCCAAATAATGTGTAGATGATTGCTCATGATAACAAAACCATTTATTGTAACTTTTTCTCCCTCTACAAGAAACTTACAAGCATCTACAATAATATTTTTATACTTTTCTTCTTTTAATAAATGTTTCCATTTTTGTACGGTAGCTGTAAAAAATTGTGGCCATTCTTGTGCATATTGTTGTTTCATTTGTCGAAAATAAAACATTTTTGTTTGGTTTACTCACATTTGCTAAGTTGGGCTTACCAAAATTGGTCGGCTGGTCGCAGACCATGCCTCGGCGTATGCGTGATAGGTAACGCCTCATTTATTGTTACCACTAGCACCAACCGAGGCAGAGTTGGTCATTCCTTCAAAATAAAAAGTAGTAGCCTAGCGCAGATATGCAGCCAAGCTTTTTTGTGCGGTTGCGTATCTGTGCTATGTACAAGGCTGTATTATAACTTGCCGCACAGAAACCCTGCCGCACTTAGCTCTGCTGCATTTCTGCGCTAGGGTCGGCCATTAGGTGCTAAAGGTTTGATTTATCGAACAATAATTTTGATTTATTAGCATTTGAATAATCGCTTTCATTTAATTCAACTAATTCAGAGTATTTTGGTACAAAAAAATAATATTTCTCAATTTCACTCAAATCAATAGAAGCAAAATAAATAGTATCAGTACTTATGTATAATTTATTTATACTACCGAACAAAATTGGTGAAAGTGTATTTTTTGATTTTTCTTTCACCAAACTGTATCCAGCTTCTCCATTTTGATGATATAAATAAATATTTTCATCAATATGTATTAAATCATCTTTATAAATATCATTATTACAACTTACTAATACAGTTGCCAAAATAGTTAAATACTTATACAAAGGCTTCATAAAGGTTTTATTAGTTTAATAACATTTTGAGTGTTGTCAACAGTAGTAATTTTAATTGGAGCAGGTCTTACAGGGTTGTAAAGTTCTTCAAACCAAACATATCTTTGATATGTACTCCCATTTTTTATAATTTCACCATCTTTTCTATCCACACTATTTCCCTTTTTCTGATGATCAGTAGCAGATTCTATGGTCTTGCTATCTGCAATAACCCACATCATTGTGTGTCCATCATCCAATACTGTTCCTGTAATTGTATAACTACCTAGAAAATGTTTTGCGCTAACAATTGGATTTGTTTCAGGTTGGCCTGTCCAATCTTTGCCTCCACCTCTTAATATACCTGGTAGAATCACCTCGAAGAAACCATCAGATTTAGACATTGTGTATTTTTCTTTTACCATTTCTCCTGGAGTAATTTTACCATCAGCATTCAAAGTGATTGCAGCAAAACGAATTGCAGTTTTTACTGTTGGTAATTCTCTTACATCTTTCAACATTTGACCTCCAAATATTAATGTATTTTCTGAACCAACACCGTTGGAAAATTCAAAAAATAATGAATTTCTTGTATCAAAATTATTTCCGTAAACAGGATTATCGTGTTTTTCTGGGTCGAAATCTAATTTACCTCTTTTATTAGGATGACCAATTTTAGCATTACTGAAATCTAATGCACTTAAATAATCTAGTGAGGTCCTTACAAATTCTAATTTGCCATCTGAATTTAAATAATTATTAATAGTTCTAATATAAACGCCGTTTGTTTTAGGTCCATTTTCATTTATAGAAATAACAGTTTTTGTTACCTTACCATTTGCATCATACCAATTAGTTTTAATAAATTCTTCTAATCCATCCAAATCAACTGCAATGATTGGTTTATTTCCTGCAAATTGATATGGGGTATACCAAGGATATTTTATACTCAAAGGATCTACACTTAAAAACCTCCCCAATGCAGGATTATAAATTCTAAACCCATAATCATAACAATTTCCATCCATATCCTTATCCTCCTCCTTCCCATTAAACCCATACCTATACCCCCCCGCTGCCCGCAGTAAATTTCCGTCCTGGCATATTCATCCCAAAGGGATAATACAATCAAAGAACTATTGAAATGTAATATACTATAATTGATACAATCAATTATGATGTAGCAATATTTATTTGTGGTGCTTTTGCTTTCTTAATAAATTTTTATTGCTCTCTTATTACCGCATCGGCTGGTTAAAAACCAAGCCTAGGCGAATGGGTAATAGGTAGCGGCTTATTTATTGTTAGTATTAGCACCTACGAAGGCAAAGATTGCTACCGCACATTTACCTACGCCTCAAATCTGCGCTAAGGGGGCTAGTGTCGCATCTCTGCGCCAGTATGACATCTCTGCGCCAGTATGTGCCATTAGGGAATACAGAGATGAGCCATTTGAGGTTATTAAGGTTTATGAAACTCCCATTTAACTAAATTTTCTTTTCTTATTTTATCAAAATCTTTTTTATAGATTCTTACTTTATTAATTGCATTTAAAACATTATGATTTAAAGCATCTAAAATAGTTATTTGATAATAAGTGTTACTCGTTTCATTTATAAATTCTTCTACAAAAATTTTATTATTTATAGTGTCATATAAAATTATTTTACAATTTTGAACTATTCCAGCAAAATCTTGATCACTTTCTGCAAAAACTAAACTAAAGTCATTATCATTTTTTTGCTTTTGTATTTTAATGTTCCCTATTACACTTTTTTGATATTCGATTCCGTCATCTTCAAAAAAGCCACAACCATTTATAAGAAAAAATAACGTTACAAATATGATACTAGTTATTTTTTTGGCAGGTCTATATTCCATAAATATCTTTGATAAGTGTTGGTTAAAAATTTATATCCAGCATTTGGTCGTTTTTTATTTGATTTATCACTTGCGTTACCATCAGAAAATGACTTAAATGTTTTGGAGTCATAAATACAAACTGTTGCTGTAGTGCCATTAGCATTTACACGCATTGATATATTAAATGAACCAATTACATTTATAGGTGTATTTAGAATATTATTGGATGGATTTTCTCCATTAACAATTCTTTCAAAAAACTCGTAATATGATTTTTTTATGTTGCTTGGTAAATTTCCAGCTTTAAAAGTTTTTACAGCAGCTTCACCAGGAGTATATTTTCCATCACTATAAATTTCTTTAAATAGTTCAAGTTGCTTATCTATAACAACTTTCCAATTTTGAACTGACTTTAAAGCATCACCACCTACAACTATTATATTCTCATTGCCAGCTCCAGCAACAAAATTAATTCCAACATTTGCAATGTTGGAAACATTCACTTCTACACCATCTGCTTTGTCAAGATTTTTATATTTCCCTAAAGGATTTTTAGAAAAATTTGCCTCAGGGTTTACACTTAAGTTTTGCCCAATAGAAATTTTATTTATGTCTTTTATGTCATTCAATACAGCAAGATCTTCAACTGAAACTCCAAATTTTTCTCCTATTTGTGACAAGGTTTCACCTTTAACTACTGTATGATTTTTAGGGTCACCTGGTCCCATTCCTAAAACATCTATAAGAGTTACTGGATTATTTGCAGCAAATACATAGGGGCTTTGCCATGGATACTTATTTGCTAACGGATCTATACTTATAAATCTTCCCAATCTACTATCATAATTTCTTTCTTCAAAAGTAACAGAACCACTATTTATTTCGGGTGAATTCTCCTTCCCATTAAACCCATACCTATACTCCCCTCCCACGCTATATTTCCTCCCCGGCATGTCCATTCCAAAGGGATAATAGTCATTCTTACCAAACCAAACACTATATTGTGTCTCAAAGAACTAATAATTCGTAAATTAGTAATTTATTACCAAAAACACACTTTTTTTCTCAAAAAATGTCCTAAAAAATGACTGCAAAAGAGCACTTACTTTTACCCTTATTTGAAAAATTTATAAAAGACAGTTACAAGGGGCGAAGACTAAAAGCCGATGGCACTAGGGTAAAAGTGCAAACCATACAAAATTACGAGTACGTAATACATTACTTAAAAGAGTATGAAGCAAAATTTGATATAGCTTTGCGCATAAAAGTATTTGCTAGTACCAATAAACGTATTTTTTTGGCAGAACGTAAATATTGGAAAAAATTTTACCATGAGTTTACCAATTATCTCTATAGCAAAAAAAATTGTTTTGATAATTATGTAGGTACCGTAATAAAAGTAATACGCATTTTTTTTAATTACCTTAATAAAGAGCTAGGCATAAGCACGGGCGAATTTTATAAAAGTTTTCATGTATGTAAAGAAGAAGTGCCAATAATAACTTTACTACCAGAGCAGTTGCAGTTTCTTATAAACGATTCCACATTTAATGAAAGACTAACACCCTCACTTTTAAAAACAAAAAATATTTTTGTTTTTGGTTGCACAGTGGCACTAAGGGTATCTGATTTATTTGCCATAAAGTTTACAGATATAGAGCAGCGGGTAGATGCATTTTACTTGCCCGTAAAAACCATTAAAACGGGTACTGTTGTGCGCATAAAACTACCTGAGTATGCCATGGCCATTGTAAAAAAGTTTAAGGAAACTGCAAAGGGTAGAAAAGCTATTTTTCCGCCCATACCTCGTACGAGGTTTAACGACCACTTAAAACTTATAGCCGAAGCAGCAGAGTGGACAGCTCAAGTGGGTAAGTTGCGTACAAAGCGTGGTGTGGCTGTAGAGGCTGTATTTGCTCGCAGTAATAAAAAATATAGGTTTTGCGATTTAGTATCGAGCCACATAATGCGCCGTACCGCCATTACTACCATGCTCATGCTAGGTATGAAGGAGCATGTGGTAAAACAAATAAGTGGGCATAGCAACGATAGTAAATCTTTTTACCGCTACGTAAACCTTGTGCAATCGTATATGGATAATGAAATGGATGCTGTGTTTAATAAACTGGCGGCAAATGGTTGAAGTTTTTTTTTAACACTAAGGCATTTAGGTGAGCTAAGTAATAAAAAATTCTTTGTAAATCTCATTGTAAAAAACAAAAACTACAATGGCACTTATGTATGCTATACGCCGCTGGTTGAAAACCAAACGGAGCAAAGAAGGAAGCGAAGCACCAATGGAGGCAAACAGAAACCATGCCGCACTTAGCTATGCTGCATTTTTATGTTGATAGATTGGTGCTTATGTTTTAATTTATTTGCTAAAAAAGAGAAAAAACAGTTTTACAAAATAGACCCGCTTTTATTTTAACAATATTATTTTATTTGCAGCTTTATTGGAAGGAAACCATGCTGCTAATAATGATATTACAACAATGGTAGTAGCTATTAAAATAAAATCGGTAGCTATTAGTTTTACTGGAAAATAATCTATAAGAAAAGACCCTCCACTGAGCTTTATAAAATGAAATTTTATTTGCAAAAAACAAATAATGAGTGCTAAAATAATTCCTATTATTGCTCCTATAACTCCTAACAATAAACCCTCTGCCAAAAATATTTTTTGAATACCCCATTTGGTAGTACCCATACTGCGGAGTATGCTTATATCTTTTTGTTTTTCTAAAACAAGCATAGTGAGTACACTAATAATATTAAAAGAAGCAATGATGATGATGAGTGTAAGTACTAAATAAACAGCCCATTTTTCAAGCTGCATGGTACTATATAAATTTGCATTTTGTTCGTACCTAGATTGTACAATAATGCTTTTGCCCAACTGTTTCTCTATACTTTCTTTGGTAGCTTTTACATTTTTGTTATCTACTAGTTTTATTTCTACTGCACTATATTCATCTATATTAAAACCCATTTGTTGTTTTACAAAATCAATATTAGTAAGGGCAAACTTATCATCTATTTCTTGCTGTATTGCAAATACGCCTGTGGCTAACACATTGCCTTCGCTTATTGCTTCCTCAATATTTACACTTGTTGTACGCTTGGGTAAAATAATAGTAACTACTGATGATGGTAGTGCTTCGTTAACCCTTATGTTTGAGCTATTTTGTACACCCAAACCTATTACTAGTTTTGGGTTATCTACCGACCCGGTATTAAAACTACCGTTTATAATTTTGCTATTTATGTCGGTTACATTTTTATAATTTTCATCTACAGCTTTTAAAGAAATTGCTTTTTGTGCTTCTTCATTTTTTATAAGTGCTTTTTCTTCTACTACCATTGATATACCGGCAATATTGGGTAATTTTTTTATGGCTTCTATTTGTGCTAAAGAAAGGGTAATGGTTTTTCCATTTGCAGGAATAATTCTTACATCGGTATAAAAAGAGGCATATAATGATTTTACTAAATCTTCAAAACCATTAAATACACTTAACACCAATACTTGTGCGCAGGTAGCAATGGCAATAATAAAAACACTTAGCCAAGCAATAATATTGATGGCATTGGCCGATTTTTTTGCCCTAAAATATCTCCATGCAAAGGATAAGTACAATGGGTTAAGGTTGAAGGTTGAAAGTTGAAAGTTGATGTTTGAAGGTTTTTAAGATCAATCTTCGTTTTGTTCTTTGAGATGTTCTCCCCTTTCGGGGGATATAGAGGGTGCTATTGGGCTTTGGTTTTTTATCTCTTTAAAAAGCACTTCCATCTTATCTACATAATCGAGTGTATCATCAATATAAAAAGTAAGTTGTGGCATACTTCTTAGTTGGTGGCGTACCCTAGCAGTAAGCTCTTTTTTTATTTCCCAAGCTTGCTCTTGTATTTTATTTAAAGCACCTATAGCGTCTTGTATTTGAAACATGCTAAGGTATATACGAGCATCAAAAAGGTCTGGTGTAATTTTAACGGCAGCAATAGAAACCATACCACCATCCATCATCGTAAGCCCCTTTCGTTGAAAAATTTCATTTAAATCTTTCTCTAAAACGGCCGCTACTTGTTTTTGCCTTTTTCCTTCTAACATAATATTACACTTTTAATAACTGTAAAATTAGTTACTTTGCGGTTCATAGCACATTATTTATACAATGAGATGAGCTGTATCAATATTTTGTTACCAAAATTCATGATTGTTGACCAATTCCATGTATCAAAAAGTACAATAGAAATTAATAAATGAAAAAATATTCACTCATTTTTAAATACTTAAAAGATTATAAACTTGCTATAGCAGCCTATATACTATGTACTATTGTTGCAATATTGTTTAGTATTCTTTCACTAAGTATGTTTCTCCCTTTTTTGCAAGTTTTATTTAAAGTGGATATGGGAATTGGTGCTGTAACTAACAGTACAACTTCTAAGTTTTCGTTGTTTCAAATATTAAAAGAGCAAATAGCCCAGCTTATTAGTAATTATAGCGAAGTAGAATCATTAGGAATTATTTGTTTACTCATAATAATCAGCATTGTTTTAAAAAATGTTTTTTTATACTTAGCATCAAGAGCATTAATGCCAGCAAAAAATAAAGTATCTACTAGGTTTAGAATAGATATTTTTAATAAAGTATTAAGCTTACCAATTGGTTTTTTTACAGAGCAACGCAAGGGCGATTTAATGAGCCGAATGACAAACGATGTAAGCCAAGTAGAAGGCTCTGTACTTTCTGCTTTAGAAGGTTGGGTAAAAGATCCTTTACAAATAATAATTACATTAGTTGCTTTATTTTCTATAAGTGTAGAGCTCACATTAATCATACTTATTTTTATTCCTGTAATGGGTTTTTTTATTGGCAGGCTTGGTAGATCTTTAAAAAGACCATCTGGTGATGTAGCCCAAAAAAGTGGAGAGTCAATTTCTATATTAGATGAAACACTTGGTGGGCTTAGGGTAATAAAAGCATTTAATGTGGAAAATGCAATAAGGCAAAAATTTTCCGACAATAGCAATAAGCTTTTAAAGCTTTCTAATAAAATTGGCTACCGCCAAAGTTTTGCATCTCCAATGAGTGAAATGCTTGGCGTAATTATGTTTACCAGTATTTTGTATTACGGTGGTAGTAAGGTTTTGGGAGGAGGTATTGCATTGAAAGGTGCAGATTTTTTAACCTTTATGGCTATGTTTTGGAATATCATTGATCCTGCAAAAAGTATATCTGGAGCATTTAGCAATTTGCAAAGAGGCTCAGCTGCAATAGAAAGAATACAACAAGTATTGGATGCTCCTATAACGGTAGATGAAAATGTAAACGGAATTGTATTGCAAAAATTTAGCGATAGCATAGAATTTAAAAATGTAAGTTTTTATTATGATGATATTGCAATATTAAAAAATGTAAGTTTTAAAGTAGCAAAAGGAAAAACAGTGGCACTTGTAGGTAGTAGTGGTGCAGGCAAATCTACCTTGGCAGATTTGATACCGAGGTTTCATGATGCTACTAGCGGAGAGATTTTGGTAGACGGTATAAATATAAAAGATTACTCTTTATTTAGCCTGCGTAGCCAACTGAGTATAGTAACACAAGAGCCCATTTTGTTTAACGATACCATTGCAAACAATATAGCATTGGGTATGGAAAATAGCAACAGAGATGAAATTGTACAAGCCGCAAAAATTGCCAATGCGCATTTATTTATAGAGAAAAAAGAGCATGGCTATGATACAAATATTGGAGATAGGGGAAATAAATTAAGCGGTGGAGAAAGGCAACGCTTAACCATAGCAAGGGCAGTTTTAAAAAACCCTCCTATTCTTATTTTAGATGAAGCCACCTCCTCTTTAGATACCGAAAGCGAACGCTTGGTGCAAGATGCTATAAATAACTTAATGGAAAATAGAACCTCGGTAGTGATAGCCCACAGACTTAGTACTATAAAACATGCAGATGAAATACTGGTATTAAAAAAAGGAGAAATTGTAGAGCGTGGCACCCACAATGGTTTAATATCTCAAGATGGTTTTTACAAACGATTGGTAGATATGCAAGAGGTTAAATAAATTGGTTTATTGCTACATTGTTTTTTTGTTTAGTTGATTAACAATTATTATTTTACTAAGTTATGTTTCATAGCGTAAACTACAAAGCCTACTGTATTTTTAGCATTCATTTTTTCTAATATTTTTAGGCGATATCCTTCTACTGTTCTTGTACTCAAAAATAATTTATCGGCTATTTCTTTATTGGTAAACTCTTTACATATAAGTTGTATTATTTCCAATTCTTTTTCATTAAAAACTATTTTTTCCTTTTTTTTGTATGGATTAAACTTGCTTTCAGCAATCATTTTGGTAAGCTTGTGGCTTGTAGTTTTGCAATAATAAGGGTTGTCTTCATACACTGTTTTTATTGCCTCTATTATCTCTAGTTTGCCAGCATTTTTTAAAAGAAATCCTTTTGCACCAGCCTCCAGCATATCTATTATTAAATCATCTTCATCAAACATAGATAAACCAATGATGCCAATGTTAGGATAAAGTGCTGCAATTTTTTTTGTAGCTTCTATGCCATCCATTATGGGCATTTTTATATCTGTAATAATTACATCTGGCTTTGTAGCTTCAGTGAGTGTAAGCAATTCTCTTCCATTTTCTGCTTCTCCTACAAGCTCTATTTCTTCAAATTTTGATAACATTAATTTAAAACCATCTCTAAAAATTTCGTGGTCATCTGCTATTAATAATTTTATGTTTGAAGTTGGAAACATTTTATAATGGAATTTCTAATTGAAAAATGGTACCTGCACCTGGTTGTGTAATTACAATAAGTTGCCCCCCCAGTATTTGGGCTCTACTTTGTAAGCTAAGCAAGCCTACACCTTTTGCCTCTAAAGATTTTTCATTGTAGTTAAATCCTACACCATCATCTTTTGTTTGTAAAAAAATAGATTTTTCTTTTTTTGTAACTTGTATGTTTAATGTAGTAGCCCTAGCGTGTTTTAGGGTGTTTTGAATAATCTCTTGTACAATTCTATACAAATTTATTTCTTTTGCGGCCTCTAATGAAAAAGCATCTGCTATAAAAATAATATGAAGTGTTTGTAATGTTTTTATTTTATTAATAAATTCTTCTGTAGCTTTTATAAACCCTTTTCTTACCAAAGTATTGGGTAATAAATCATAAGATATTTCTCTAAACCTTTGTATAATTCCATCTATTTGTGTAGATGATTTTTCGAGTACAATCGTTTCGGATTCGTTGGAAGGTTCTAAATGATTTATTTGAAGTTTGATAGCAGATAGCAATGGCCCTAGTTCATCATGCAAATCGCCTGCTATTCTTTTACGCTCAGCCTCTAGTGTATTTATTTCTGCAGCAATACGGGCTTGTTGCCATTTAGAAACTTTTCGTTGTTGTATTACAACGGCTATTACAAAAAATATTATAATAATGGTAACAATAATAGAAGCTATGTATACAGCGTTAAACATATTGCGTATGACTATTTAAATGCATAATTATTTTTTTCTGGTATTCTGTATATAGCATAAGCAAATGCTATATAAGTAATAGCATTTACATAATGATGTATGTCTAAAATTGATCTTCCATTTGATGTATTAAACAAAGAAAAAAAGTATAAACCAAATATAAGCAAAGTAAAAGCATGATACAAAATTGAAAAACTTGATATCCAAAACCAACAATTTTTTAATAAGGCTTCATTTGTAGATAATACTTGCATACCCAAAATATAAATAAAAATAAAAAGCATCGTAACACTTATAAATGATAGAAAATAATATGGAAACTTAAACACCCCATTATTATACCAAAAGTTAAATATTAATATCAATAGTGAAAAAAGGAATAAACTAATTTTTACATTTTTAGAAATAAATTTATTTAGATAAACAAATTGCAATGATAAAAAAAAATAGAGGGGTAGGTAAATGTGAAAAGCAATACTCATATTTTTTTTAGGTAATGAAATTAAATTGAAGGTAAAAGAGCAAATCTCTATGATCATATCTGCAATCATCATGTATAAAAACAAATGATACTTTTTATCTGTCATTTTGTATTTAAACAATCCTACTATAATTGGAATTATACATGCTAAAGTGATAATATGCTTAAGTGAATTTGACATTCAATTATTAAATTTTGTGTTTACTACCAAATATACAAAAAACATCATGGCTCCAACGACATTTCACCCCCTCCAAGATCATCTTCTGGCTCGTCTAATTTTCCAGTTTCTTTTTTGTTTAATAAATCTTTTACATCGCAATCTTTGGGTTTTCTTATGTATAAAGTTGTATAATCTGGTTTTATACCCACCAACAATAAGTGTACTTTGTTTTTTATATCCATACCATTCACTACTCGTAAACCTATGCAACTATCGTTTGTAATAATTGCTTTTACAATACTGTTGTTAAAAGAGCATGAATCTCCAAGCACATTTGGTATAGGTAAACTTGTAGTGCCTATATCTTTTTTATTTTTTTGATACCTATTTGTCCAGCTAACAATTGAATCTTTTGGCATAAAGTGGCACCTTGCTATAAGTGTTTCTGCACTTTTGTTGGTTACCTCACCTATATAACCATCACAATCAGTTATGTTGTTTTGTTCATCATAGCAACTTACAAACATTATCATGATAGAAATGAATAGACTACTTTTTATTAATTTATAATAAAGCTTGTATTGTTTCATAATTGTATAGTTTTTGGTAAATCAAAAATCAATTATAGTTCAAGATTTTTTAAAAAAGATGCGTAGTTCTACGCAATTTTTTTAGGTAGTAGTGGCAATTATTTTAAACATTTTCGATAGTATTTTTGTAATGCAATCGTTACATATTTGCAACTGAAACTGAGAAAGCTTACCATTCCGTTTCTTTCAACTACTGTTTATATTAGAGGTGATGTAAACAAGTGGTTTTTAAAGTTACTAAAATCGGGGGGTTTTAATATAAAAATGCCAACTCAAAAGTGAGTTGGTATTTTTTTAAATAATAATTTATGTAATTACTTCTTCTTTAATAATACAATGAGTAAAGAATCTTTTGTCATAATATAATAAAAAGAAGGAGTTATAAATAATAAATGAAATTTAAGTTACGTAACCATTTTTTATAGCAAATACTGCAATCCCAACTCTACTTTTTAAATCTAATTTTTCAAAAAGAGAGTCTCTATAACTCTCTACTGTACGTGGGCTGCAAAACATTTTTTCGGCTATTTCTTTATAGCTCATTTCGGTAGTGCTGTATTGTAAAAATTCTTTTTCTCTTTCTGTAATTGCAAAATTATCTTTTGTATTTGTGGGTTTGCTCAGGCTCATAAAAACCTTGCTAGCTGCCCACTCCGGAAAGTAAGAACCGTTTTTTACCAAAGCGTTCAAAGCTTTTTCAAGCTCTGTAGGGTGTACATTTTTTAGTAAATATCCTTTAGCGCCTGCTTTTACCATTTTAATTAAACTCTGTTCATCATCTTGCATGCTCAGTGCCATTACTAATATTTCGGGATGATGGTCTCGCAAATATTCTGCAGTAGCAAAGCCATCCATTATTGGCATACTAATATCTAGCAAAACAATATCTGGAATATTTTTTTTTACCTGCAACTTTTCTAATAATACTTTTCCATTTTCGCATTCGTACAATACAGCAAACTGTTTAAAATTTTCGATAATGCCTGTAATGGCTTTTGCTATAAGAATGTGGTCGTCTATTATGGCTATACTATGTGTCATTTAAAATAAAAGTTTATCATTTACTATTTATCATTTGGGATTTCAACGGTTAGTTTTGTTCCAGTACCTAAGTCACTTGCCATTAAAAATTTTCCTCCTATCATTTCTGTTCTTTTCTTCATATTTGATAAGCCTATTCCTTTGTGCGAAACAATATTTTTATCAAAACCCTTTCCATCATCTTGTAAAATAAGTTTAAAAAAATTTGATTGGCTTTGGAGTTCTATATTGATATTTTTACACTGAGCATGTTTTATACTATTTTGTAAAAACTCTTGAACTATGCGTAGCAAAACACTTTTGGTTTGATATGGTAAAGTAATATTGTGTTGATTACTTACAAAACTAACACTACATTTTTTTATGTCGTTTACAATATTGCATTCTTGCTGCAATAGTTGTACAATATTAATATCATTTATTCTATCATCTGTAAGTGATTTTGATAATTGCCTAAGCTCTGCCAACGATTCATTAATGATATTGCTAATGTTTTCTATTTTATCATTTACGAGCGGCATCTTGTTTTCAAACGCAAGTTGCTGTGTGTATAAGCTAGCAAGCGTAAGCTTTTGCCCTACACTGTCGTGTATTTCTCTACCTATGTGCTGCATGGTTTGTGTTTGCATTTCTAGCTGGGTGGCGAGGAGTTCTTGTTGATGCATTATTTTTTCTTTTTCTTTTTCCTTTATGGATTCTATTTTCTTTTTTCTGTTTTGTAAAATATACAGTATAGACCCACCTATAAAAATAAACAGGAATATACTGATGAAAATTATTAAAAAAACTAAATCTTTTTGCTCCATATAAAACCAATTATAAACAATAAGTACATGCTTAAGCTAAGATGATGAACGATATTTCTATATAAATTAAATACATCTTTATACTTTACCAATAAGATGTTGTAATAAGTATAAAATGGAAAAGAAAAAGTATAGTACACTGCTACACCTATGCAAATCCAAAAATTTATATTTTGATAGAAATTAATAACCTTTTCGTCTCTTGTAATTTTAAGTATAAATAATAAAAACATAATAGATAGCAAAATGCCACCCAAACCAAAACTTTTTGTAAAAATATAATTTGGGTTATTTTTCCCAATAATTATTTCTATCATAAACACTACTAAAAATAAACTTATTAAACCATAAGAAATTTTAGGTTTTTCTAAAATTTTTATACCTATAAGCCATAAATAAAACAAAATTTGCAATGGTAATAAAAAATAAATATAGAGGTGGCTTGACGTTTTAAGATATTCAATTAATCGTAAGTAACTCCCCACATATTCGCTAATAAAAACTATTATTAAAAAATGGGGAAGTATTTTTACATTAAAACTTTTTAGTTTCTGGCTGTAAAAAAATCCTACAAGTGCAGATAACAAAATAAAGTATTTTGCATAATGTATAAAAAAGATATTACTCATACTCTAAATTTTATTAATAAGGAAAATCTGTACCTGTACTTCCATTTGGTGGTATTAGGCCAAAGCTATTTAAATTTACATTTGTACCATCATCTACTGTAGGCGTTGTACCATCACTTGCTCCTCTTTGTAACATGGGTGCTGAGTGATTATCTCTATTTTTTTTACTTTTGGCTTCTCTAATTCTTTTTAAACTCATAGGTACGTTTTTATCAATAAAATGTGGATTAAAATCTATGTTTTCCTTTCCATCATTAAATGTAGGCACCATTACTAAAGTATGATGCCCTATTGCATTATCTGCAATCGTTTTGTTTTTTTGATATATTTCTAAGCCTGCTTCATCATTTGGGTATCTACCATAATACATTCTAATACCTAGCTTGCTGATATTTGAATATCCATTTTTTTTAGAAAGGTCTTCTATAAAGCACATGTACTTTTTTAAATCTGCAAAAGTTACATAAGCAAGCTTTGCCTCTGTAAATCCAGGAATGTTTATAGGATTAAAAGCTGGGTTTATAGAGTTAAAAAAATTAGTAACGAGCGTATTGGTAGCATCATCAGAAATTAATGCGGAACTATTAAAGTTTCCTTTAGCATTACATGTTTTTCTTTTATGCCAAAGGCAACATATAAAAAATGAAATAATTGCAACAATAATGTACGAAAGAATTAAATAAATGTTCATAGCTGAGTTTTTTGGTAAATGAATGATTAAATATAAATTTTTTATAACACAAAGAAACAATTTCCTCAAAAACAATCAAATAGCTATGTACACATTTTTATATCCGTTAAACGACGGTATTTATTTTCAGTTTATTCTGGCTACACTTTTAGTCGTTTGCACATTGTTTACAAGCAAGGTTGTGAGCATTTTTGCACTGTTGTTGTAAGAGTGTGGGACCTCTCCCCATCCCTCTCCAAAAAGGAGAGGCGGAGAATGGAAACTTGCAAGGCACTTATACAACAAATATTTATTAAACAATTTAACAAACAACTTAAAAAATTTATTATGAAAAAATTATTATTTCTACTACTAGTTTTTATTACTAGTATTACCTCTTATGCACAAATTAACTTTGATGAAGAAAAGCTAAGCTTAGCTGCAAATGACATGAAAAAATTGGCATTTGAAAAGGGCAATGTAGATTGTAAATGTTCTAAAAATATCTTGAATGATGGAGGATTTCAAAATCTTTCAGTTACAGGTTCAGGTTCTGTACCTTCAAATATTTCTAGCATTTCTGTACCGTGGAAGCCAGGCACTAAAACACCACAATGGAGTAATACTATACAGCCAGCATGCGATAAAGGCGTAGTAAGTATGTGGGGTAATAAAACTATTGGGGAGTCTATTTTTCAAGATGGTTTAACAATTGCTCCGGGTTGCTATAAAGTTAAATTTACTGCAAGGTTTATTAATCCAACTGCTTTATCAACTTTCGTTAGACTAAAATTTGCTACCGTTCTTTCAAGTGGTACTCCTTCTTATGACCCTCCAGGTGTGGCATCTGTAAATATAAGTAGCACAAGCTGGGAAACTTATTCATTTACATTTACTACAGGTGCAGCAAATATTGTAAATCTACACCCTGAAAATGATTATACTCAAAATAATGGTGACTATGTTTCTTGGATACAATTAGATAATATTTGTATTGAAAAATGCTGCGATATACCAGTTGAAAAATGTAATCCAAGTTTTACTATATCACCCTTTACATTAAATGCTCAATGCCAATTAATAATTAACACAATACCATCAATAACAAGTGGTGTTCAACATTATTGGGGAGCAGTATATGCTACAGGTATTAGCGACAATACTCCAATTCCTATTACATCTATAACATCTGGCGGTACATGGGGACTTAGCGTAAGTAGCACAGGTGTTGTAACTCAATTAGGGATGGGTACTGGTGTTAATGGTGGAACAACAGGTTATGGGTATAATTATTTAGGTTTTCCATTGGGCAAATGCTTTAAAATTACTCATTATATTAAGTGTTGCGATAAATGGTATAGCCAAACAAATACTTATTGCCCTAAAATTTGTAATGAAGTAAAGGAAGGTAGCATAAATGAACTGAATGATAAAGAAATTGAAAAAGCGGAAGCAGCTATTGCTAGTCAGGGTAGGGGTTAAAATAAAATTAGAGCATACATTTTAGAAAATGTATGCTCTAATTTAAAAATAAAATATTAAAATATAAGCAATGAAAAAATTATTACTAATACTGATTACACTTGTTTTTGTAAATAATATAGATGCACAAATATTATCTCAAGTAAAAAAAGTAAGAACACAAAAATGTACGCCTTGGCGAAATGTAACAGGGTATAATTCTTTGTGTAAGGAATTGAACTCTTTTAATTGTGCCAAAATTATGTGTCTAGGTACATCTCAAAAAACAGTTTTAAATAACTTTCTTTTGCAAAATACTAATAACTCAGGTTATATTTTTAGCAGCAATGAAGTAATAAACACTGCTACACAAAATGAAATAATTACTCAAGCTAATAATTGGGCTAATGCTAACAAGCCAGCTAACTATATTATTGAAGGGATAAGTTTTATAGCAAACATTATAACAGCATTGCCACCCTTAACCCATGCTGGTATTGATATTAAAGTTACTTACATAAAGTGTGATAACAATAGCAAATTACCCAATTAAAAATTGTTTTGGAGTCATATAATTAATTGTTACAAATCAACAAACACAAATCAATTAAAAAAATTATAATGTTTTAAATTTTTTATAATGAAAAAAAATCTTTTAAAATCGATTTGCTTTTTATTCGTTTCTTTTTTTGCAAGTCAACAATGTCATGCCCAACGAGACATCATCTACAAAAAAGATACTACACAAATACGATGCAAAATATTAAGAGCTACAGCAGATAAATATGAATATGCTTATTCAGATTCTTTGAACAAAGTGTACAAAACTAAAATATTGAAAAGCTTAGTAGATTCGATAAAGCAAAATTTTTATGACAGTAATTTGGTACAAAATAAAATATTTGGTAAAATTGTAAAACCCATTACTGAAGAAATAGTGCCAGTGCAAAAAAATTGGATATTTACTGCTGGTATTGGGCTAAATGTGGGCAACTTGTTAGAGTTTAATTCTCCAAGTGGTACAGATAAAAAAAGTTTGAGTGGTACAACCTCAATAGACCTAGGGTTAAACTACAGCAAAGAAGGAGCTCGTTTTGGCATGACAAACGAATTGCATTATTTATTTGGGTTACAAAAATCGGGGCTTACAGCAGCTGCAAATATACAACGAGTAACAGACGAACTTGCTACTCTCCATGATTTTTCCATTGCTATTGGTAAATCTAAAAAATGGAACTTTAATTTAATTGCCAAAACTACTACTTCAATATTTACAATTTATGATGGAGATTATTTTAAAGATATAAACGTACTCGGTAAAATACAAGGTTTTTTAAGCCCTTACGATGTAACAATTTCACCAGGTATAAAATGGCAACCAAATAAATATTTACGCATTTCTATTTCTCCCTATTCTTTTAATATGTATGGTGTAAAACATGATGAAATATTGAGCAAAGGAATTTTTATAACTGATACAACAGCTACTGGTAGTTTTAAAAAACATTTATTTAAAAGGCTAGGTGCAGAAATAAATTTTTGGTACGATAGAAAAATAAAAAATTGGTTAGAGATGCAATATCGCTTGAGTATATCATCTAATTATTTCGAAAAAATTGCTAAAAACGGTTTGCTAGATGGGCTATTTATTACAAAATTTAGATTAGTAAAAAACCTATATCTAACCCATAGGGCAACTTTAAAAGGAGATTTTTCAGTAAGTCCGTTTAAGCCATTTTATAGCCAGAGCATTTTATTGAGTTATTCAAAATCGTTCTAAAACAAAAATTGTATTACACTTACAGAGAAAGCTAATATGCTTATGCATTTCAAATTTCTTTATTTGTGTGCCCCCACCCACCTAAATGTAATTGTTAATTATGAAATTTTGCAGAATAAAAACGTATATCTAATAATTTACCTTAAGGCAAAAGTAAATTTTCAACAAACCTATTTTATCTCTTTTATAGCTAAAATATTTTGCTATGTTTTAAAAAAACTTATTTTTTTAAAAATTAAGCCTTATAAAATAGTTGTTGTACATTTAGTATAATAAATGCTCAAAACTATTATAAATACTATTTTGTTGTATTTGCTATTGCAACCAAATACTACTTACGCACAACAGCCTGCGTATACTTACTATAGCACTAGAGATGGGCTTGCTAGCAACGATACTTATAATTGTGTGCAGGATAAAAAAGGATTTTTGTGGATAGCTACAGAAAATGGAGTGAGCCGTTTTGATGGCAAGAACTTTAAAAATTATACTACCGCACATGGCTTACCAGATAATGACATATTGTTAGTAGAAATGGATAACGCAGGTGTAATATGGGTATTGCCCTTTCAACGAACACCTGCGTACTACGATGAAAAAACAGATAAATTTATAAACAGTAAAACAGATATTGCATTAGCTGAAATAAAATTTGGAAATGTAAATAACAGCAGTGTTTTACAAAATGGTGGAGTAGCATTTTGGAATAATGTGGGCGCTTTTATATATAAAAATAAAGAGGTATTTAAACTAAAACAACAAAGAAAAATTGGCTATAATAATGCCGTTATTTCATTTGGGGATGATAACTATGTTGCTGTCTCAAGCGATTCATTAAGAGTTTATAAAAAAGATGTACTTATTAATAAAACACTTTTCAATAAATTAAGTATTTATACAGCTTGCAAAGACAATAGCTTTTACTATGCAGATAGTATGAAACTTTGCAAAATTACTATTTTGCCTAATGGCACTATTGGAAAAAAACTTGAAGTAAAACTTCCATTCGAAATTAAAGGAATGAATTTTACAGGTAAGCAATTGGCTATTACTTCTAACAGCAGTAATATTTATTTAGCAGATACTGCCACACTAGAGTTTAGCGCAAGAGGTTTTTCATTCAATGCATTTATACGATATATATACGATGACAAAGTTGGTAATACATGGATTTGTACAAAAGAAAATGGTTTGATAAGGTATCAGCAAAAAGGTATATTAACGATAAGTGATGAAGCTTTTCAAAGAAATTTTAATGCTGTTTCTTATTGGAATAATCAATTAGTAGTAGGTACCAATGATGGAGAAGTATTGTTATACAAAGGGCCTTATGATTTTAAAAGAATCTCTTTATATCAAGAAAAAAAATACAGTGCTTGGGTAAAAAAAATTAGTTATACCAATAAGGGACTTTATATAAGCACGGAAGGAGCTATTTTTTTTGTAGATATTAATTTAAAGAAAAAAGACTTGTTTGGTAGTACAAAAAACTATGCTAGCAAAGGCTTTATTATAAACAGTGACACAACCATAATAACGGGCAACAGCGGCGCTGTAAAAAAAATTAACCTAAACACACTAAAACACACGGACTCCCTAAACATAAGGGTAACAACTTTGGAAAAAGGAAGCAAAGAAAATATTTATATTGGATCAAATACAGGTTTGTATAAATGGGAGGATTATAAAACTTTTATTTTTTTAGGTAAAAAATTACCAATACTTACTAATAGAATTCGCTCTCTTGCATATAATGCAAAAGACAATATTTTGTGGACAGGTTTAGCTACCGATACCCTACTTGCATTACAGTATGATAATATAATAGCTACTATACCATTAGGCGCAAAACTGCCAGGCAATGAATGTAGAGCTTTGTATAGCAAACAAAATGGAAAAGTTTGGGTAGGAACTAATAGTGCACTAGCCAGGATAACATATAAACTAGAAAATAATATTTTTCAATACTCTACAACTGTTTTTACTACTGCCGATGGTATAACAGGGAAACAAATAAACGATATTACAGAGCATAACGATACCATTTATGTTGCTACCGATGCAGGTGTGAGTATAGTACCTGCAAATATAAAATTTGATGTGCCCAATATACCTGTTTATATTACTGGTATAAGCATCAATAATTCAGATACTGCTTTATTAAAAGAATTTAATCTCAGCCATTCGCAAAATAATATTGCTATAAGATTCAATGCATCGGACCTTGGTTCTACAACAGACCGTATTTTTGAATACAGAATAAATAACGAACCTTGGCATGTTGTAAACAACGATAATATTTCTTTGCAACAGCTTGCACCTGCCAACTATACAATACAAGTACGTACTTTAAACAGAGATGGAAATCCATCAACAAATATTGCTGAAGTAAAATTTAAAATTAGTATTGCATTTTGGAAAACCTTTTGGTTTTGGACATTAGTTACACTACTATTAGTTGCACTATTCTTTTATCTAATACAAACACGAAATAAAATAAAAAGAGAGGAAGCAGTACAACAATTATTAATAGAAAAAAAATTATCCGAACTAGAATTACGTGCATTAAAAGCACAGATAAATCCTCATTTTGTTTTTAACTGCCTCAACTCTATTAAGTATTTAAATCACCAAAAACAATTTGAAGAAACAGATATTTACTTAGATAAGTTTTCTTATTTACTAAGAAAAACACTTGATTTTTCGGGCCTGCAAAAAATACCCTTGGAAGAAGAGCTGGCTTACAGCAAAAACTACTTAGCGTTAGAAAAACTAAGGCTAGGAGATAAATTAAATTATGATATAATTACAGACCATACAATAGATATTACCAAAACAATGGTGCCGCCCATGTTACTACAACCATATTTAGAAAACGCTGTAAAGCATGGTGTACGGCATTTAGAAGATATTGGCGGTTTAATAAAAATAAATATAAAAGAGGAACAAAAATTTATTTTATGTACAGTGTATGACAATGGTGTAGGGTTTGAAAATGCAAAAAGAATAAACAAAATTGAAAATCCAAATCATATAAGCCATGGTGCCACTTTACAACAACGCAGAGTAGAGCTTTACGATATTAAAGTTACTACTACTAATGGAGAAAATAATATTGGTACAATTGTAACACTTACTTTAAAAAAAGAAGAAACAATATGAGCAACTTAAAAAATATAAAGACGATATTGGTAGATGATGAAGCTAATAACTTGCAGTATTTGCAATCCCTTATAACCAATAATTGTGCAGCCTTAGATATTGTAGAAACTGCAAGTACTGCAAACAATGGCTTGGCTATGATTCTAGAATTGCAACCACAGCTAGTATTTATGGATATAGATATGCCTGGTATGACAGGTTTTGAGCTACTTAAAAAATTAGAACCACTCCAATTTGAAGTAATATTTGTAACTGCATACAATCAATATGCACTAGAGGCATTTGATTATAATGCGGTAGGTTACATTACAAAACCTATTGTAACAGAAAAGCTATTAGCAGCGGTAGAAAAAGCAATATTGAAAATAGAAGAAAAAAAGTATACCCAAAATATATTTACGTTGCTAGAAAATGTACATCAAAAAAATACAGCAGATAAAATAGCCTTGCCAACTTTGCAAGGGTTACAATTTATTAAAGTTGAGAATATTTTATATTTAGAAAGTAGTGGAAATTATTCTAATTTCTTTCTATCTGATAATACAAAAATACTAGTAAGTCGCCAGCTAGGTGAGTACGAAAAATTACTGCCTATAGAAACATTTGTTCGCATACATGATAAGTATATTATAAACCTAAGTTGCATATCTGAGTATATAAAAGGCAATGGAGGAGAAGTTGTTTTAGAAAATGGGGTAAGGCTACCTGTAGCATCTCGAAGAAAAGATGAATTGCTTAGTAGGTTTGAAAGATGGCTTAGGAAAAAATAATTTTTAATTTTATGGTATTTACTGATGCTTTCTTGTTTTTTAATAATCTTGTTCAGGAGTTTATAAGTTTAGTTTACATTATATTACAGAGAATCAATGCATAAAAAATCTTCCAAATCATACGGATCATCTAAATCAGCGTTCCCTAAAATCAGCGTTCAAAAAAAAATTACACTTATACAGTAAACACTTACACTTATACAATGGTGGTATTCTATTGATTTTTTCTGCTACACCTTTATTGTAGCAAATGAAACCATTATTGCACATATTATTTTTAATATTTTCTGTACAGCTATGTTATGGGCAGCAGCCGTTAAATCAAATAAACATTGTAAGTTTTACGGTAAAAAATAAATTGCCTATAGATATTAGCAATTGGGATAATAATCCATCTAATATTATGCTAGTTGCCCAAAAACTACCGCAAGTGCAATTGCAAAACCTAAAGCTAGTAGTGAAATTAAAGCTAGCTGGAACTAAGGTATGTGGTAATACCCCTCAAACTGCTGTATCTATAGATGCTTTTTCAGTACGTAATTTTTCAGCAGGAGAATTAGTAGCAATGTTTGCACAATGCCCCAAACTTACCACAAATATGTACACCCTTTGTGCCCAGTTTTTTAATGTAGATAACTATCCTATAAGTAGAGAGTTTTGTAAAGATTTTATGGTAGGTGATGCTTTAATTGTTTATACTGCCCCACAAAATATTAGCCCAATAAATGAAAAAATAATTGATCCTAAAGCTGCAAAATTACCCATCACATTTAGATGGACACCAGTATTACCAAAAACCAAAGACCCCGTAATGTATAAGCTGCGAATATGGCAGCTTATGCAGGGTCAAACAGCCTTGCAGGCAATGAAGGGCAATGAAACCTTCATTGAAAAAGAAGTTAAAAATATTACACAAATAGTGATACCTAATTTATTTTTTATGCCATGCCAGCCACCTTACTTATGCGAATTTGTATGGGCAGTACAAGCAGTAGATAAAGATAATAAACCAATAGGAAAGAATAATGGTATGAGTGAATTGTATTCATTTAAAATAAAATAATACAGTTATTCAATTAAGATATCTTTTATAGATTAGTGATTATTATATCGTATAAAAATTAAATAATTTTTCTTAATAAAGTAAAACGGAAGAACATGAAATACATTTTTATTTTTTTAATTAGTGTATGCTCTCAATGGGTGAGTGGGCAAAATCTTATAAGCCCCATTACGATAAATCTACCGGCAAACCCACCAGCCAATACAGCAGAATGGGCTACAACATTACCACCTGTAATGATATTGGCACAAACAAAATTAGTAAATGGCCAAATAAATGGTATGGTGCAAGAGAGCAAAATATTAGTAACCATAAAAAGTGGAGGCAATAAAGTATGTGGTACTCATACTCCACAATCAGCACCCATTAGTGGTTTTACTACAGCAAATAAAAATTGGACAGGGGCAAATGTACTTAACCTACTTGGGCAAGATTGTACTTTAAAACCTGGCAATTACGAATTGTGTGTACAATTTTATTCTTTTGATAGGAGGATACTGGGCGAAAACTGTAAACCATTTACTATTGAGGATAAAAAGCAAGTGGCTGAAAACTATAGCCCACCACAAAATATTTATCCTGATAATGAAAAACAGTTTAAAGAAGCGGAGTTAAAATCTGCTATAATTTTCAGATGGACACCATTGGTACCAAAACCAAAAGAGCAAGTTACTTATCGCTTAAAAGTATGGCAACTAATGCAAGGGCAAAATGGTATAAATGCTATGAAAGCCAATACTCCAATTGTAGAAAAAGAAGTAGCTAATATTACACAAGCAGTAGTTACTAATTTATACACTGGGCCATGTAAGCCACCTTACCTATGCAATTATGTATGGCAGGTACAAGCTGTAAATAAAGATGGAAAACCGATGGGTAGTAATGAAGGTAAAAGTGAACTGTGGAGTTTTAAGGTGCAAAATAATATAGATATACAAATAGATAGTTTAAAAGTAGGATGCTGTATAGATGGTAAGCAAAGTATTTATTTAAAAGTAAAAAACAATTTAGCAACAGCCGTAAATATAGTAGCCGTAAAATACAAAGTAAACGGAGTGGGTGTATCCATCAACCTAACGCCCATTACTCCTACACTTGTACAAACCATAGCAGGCAATGGTTCTGTAGTTTTTACGTCATCTATAAATTGTATAGATGCTATAAATTTTTTAAAGTTTTTGGTAGATGCAGAGCAAGTAGCTGACCCTGATAACAAAGAAACAGAAGTAAAAAGTGATACACTAAAATGTAGATGTGATGCATGCGATGAAAAAAACTTTTCTTTAACAGCTCCAGCACCTTCGCAAATAAATTTTTCAAATAATGTCTTAGCATTTACACAAGCCATTACAGTTGGTTCTACAAAGCCTGTAAAAAGTATAAAAGCAGAGTTGGTTTATTTTGAAATGATACCAGAAAACGATTATTGCATTCCTTGCAATAAAGATGCAATTACTTATGGGCATTTTACCAATGGTACAAATAGCATGCAATGGAATACTGTAAACCCTCCTCTAAACTTTACTATTACTACACCACAAATGACGCCTTGCTGTAGTGCGGTATTTAAGTGGTGCATACGCTACAAAATAGAATTTAAAGATTGTACAACATGTAACAAACTTGTTTGTTATGAAAAGAAGAAAGAAGGGTGCGATAAAGCAAACAACCAAACTAAATAAAGCTAACTACTAAATATAATTGTGATGAAAAAAATTATAATACTGATATTGCTTTTTATAACTTACTCAGTAAGTATAAATGCACAAGTGAGTCCAACTTGCTGCCCCGAGTTTAAACTAGAGCAAGATTACAACCCACCTTGTAGTGGCAATTGCCCACAAGATGCTAATGGAACTGTAGCAGGTGGTACAAGCCCTGCTGCAGCCATGATGGCTTCTTGCCGTACTACACATTCATATACTGTAGTGCCCAATTTAATTGCATCTGGTTATACTTATACTTGGTCTGTAATTGGCGGCACTCCTACATCTGCTACAGGCAACCCTATAAATATTACTTGGGCAGCTGCATCATCCAATGTGCAAATTACAGTTGTTATAACTGGGCCAGGAGGTTGTAATAAAACTATTAAACAAAATATTTGTTTGGTAGATGGACCTATTGCAAATATTATTGCTGCAACTCCTAATCCAGTATGTGCAGGTACACCAGTAAATTTTTCTGCAGCTAATACATCTACCATGTTTTACAATTGGGATTTTGGAGATGGTACTTATGCAACTGGGCAAAATGTAACACATACGTATGCATACTCTTCTACTACACCATGCTATAAAGCAATTTTAACTGTGAGAGGAGATACCGCAAAAAGAGGCTGCGGCTGTATTGATAGAGATACGGTACTGGTTTGTGTAAACAATGGTACTGGTTTACAAATAACGCCTGCATCATGTAAAAAAATGTTTTGCCCAGGCGATACCGCTACTTTTTGTGCAAGCAATTGTGCGGGCCCATATACATGGACAGTGGTAGGGGGAACACCTTCAACCTATACTGGTAATTGTGTAAAAGTAACATGGAATGCAACAAGCCTTGTACCTGCATCGGTAACAGTATCTACACCTAACTGCCCAGCAGGTTGTGGTGGTAGTACAACCTTACAAGTGCCAGTGTTGTTTCCTAATTTACAAATAAATGGGCTTACAACAGTATGTCCAGGTTCTATCACAAATTATAGTTTACCAAATATGCCTGGTGCATTTTATAAATGGACACTAAGCGGTGGTGGGTTGATTTCTTCTGCAGATAGCAATGTAAGCAACATAGCCATAAATTGGAACAGTTTTCCATCGCCTGGAGGGCCTTACACACTTACTTGTAATTATCATAATCCAATAACAGGTTGCAATGGAACAAGTACTATTAATATTTTAGTAAAACCTCCATTTATAATAAATGCAATTACAAATCCATGTGTGGGTAATCCATTTTTTTATAGTAATTCGGCTATTCCTACTGATCCTGTAGCATGGAGCATAAGTCCTGCTCAAACACCATTTCCATTAACAGCACCAAGCATAAGTGGTACATGGCTTGCGGCTAATACTTATTCAATTTTAGCTACACCGGTAAACCCATCTAATTATTGCACAGCATCTGCTTCTGTAGTGGTAACTGTAAATCCTAAGCCAGTAATAACAGCCATTACACCAAATACACCCGTTTGTAAGGGTAGTACACAAGTATATACTGCCGTTAGTACAATGCCAGCGTCTGGTAGTTTTTCATGGATGGTTACTGGGGCTACAGGTACAAATGTTATACTTGGTGAGCACAATGATTCTATACAAATTACATGGGATCCGCTTGCTCCAACTTATTCAATTACGGTTTCGCAACAAGCAAATGGATGTTATTCTTTGCCATATACACAGCCAATAATTTTTGTTCCAAACCCAACAATAACACCTGTTGCATCTACTGTTTGTATTGATGCTATTACAACTTTTACGGCAGCTGGCGGTACAAGTTATACTTGGAGTATAAATAATAGCCTTGGCTCACTAGTAAGCCCACAAGGTAGCAACCCAATGAATGTACAATGGAACGGATCATTCACACCCGGCACATCTACTGCTATTGTTACAGTAGCCAATCAATGTGGTAATAATGCAACTGCTTCTATAAATGTAATTACACCTACACCTATTAGCATTACTCAGTCGGGTGATTTATGTAATCCAACAGGGGTGCTACTTACATCTACTGGCGGCGTTTCTGGTTTTGTATGGACAGGGCCTTCAGTAAGCGGATCTGGTAGCAGTGTAAATGCATTGGCACCTGGATTATATACAGTTACTGCCAATGGTACAGGAGGCTGCCCAGTAAAAACAAGCATAAAAGTGTTGCCTAAATTTTTACCTGCAGTTACTATTTCATCTGGTACTTCTAAATTATGGTATTGCCCTGGAGAGTCTATTAATGTTGTGTTGTCTGCATCTTTTTCTTCTTCATATACTGGTTGTAGTTATCAGTGGTATCAAAATGGAGTTAGTATGGGAGTAGGTTATACAAGTGCTACATTAACGATTACATCTATAGGCGTATTTACCAATAACCCTGGAACAAATTCTTTTTATGTTATTGTTAAATGTGGTGGTTGCACTACCACTTCTAATGTTATTCCAGTAACATTACTTTCAGCCTGCCCACCTTCTACAGGAGATTGTCCTTTCGCTAGTACGAAATTTATAAATAAAATAGATGATAATTCACTTGCTAAAAATACAATACAGCAGGGTGGTCCATCTGAGAATAATTTATTTTCATTACCGCCTTATGGTAATGTAAACATTACATCTCCAACCACGGGTGCTACTTTATGTAGTAGTACAGGTACATTTACTTCTACTTATTCAATAGCACCTGGTACTATAGCAATAGCCAATGCTTATTGGAGTTTTGGTGATGGTACAATTTCATCTGGTACACAAACAGGAAGCGGTCTTGGGCCATACAACAATACTGTATCACATACCTACACTAATTGTGGCAATTATCAGGTTATTATGTATGTAACTGTACAATGTGGCACATCACCCAATACCTTTTGTTTAATGACTGATACAATAAATGTAGTGGTACCTGCTGTTGCAAAATTTGAGTCAACAGTTGTGTGTGATAAAGTGTATTTGCAAGATTTATCATCTGTATGTTCTGCAGCATGTAATTTTACTTACGCATGGTCTGCAACTGGGCCTGGCTCGGTAAGTTTTTCTCCTGCTACTAGTGGTTTGTATAGTGCTATTGCAACTACCACAGTAATGACAGCAACTATGGCTGGTACTTATTTTATTACACTTACATTAAGTTCGGCAAGCTGTGGTTGCACAGGTATCAATGCAATTGTTTATACAAAAACAGTTGTAATTAATTTTCCGTCGGCTACATTTACAGCGTTATCTCCTGTGTGTGCAGGTACGCCTATTAGCTTTACTACTAGCTCGGTTGGTGCTTCGTATAATTGGAATTTTTATAATACCTATCAATCCAATTTGCAAACAACGGTGCATTCTTTTCCAGCACCACCACCATCTTCTAGATTAGTAACACTTACCGTAACAGATGCAAATGGTTGTATTGCTACATCATCACAAAATATAAATATATTGCCGCCAACAACTGTAAATATAACCGGGGTTTTAGATTTTTGCCCTGGTGGTAGTACAGTACTTACAGCCAATACAGCAGCTACTGGTTCTACTTATCAATGGTATCATAATGGTGCAATGGTGGGTACAAATAGTAGTACACACAATGCTACTGCTACTGGGCTATATTGGGTAACAGTATCTAGCAGCAGTGGTGGTTGTTTTGCTATATCAGCAAAAGTTACGGTAAAATTAAAGCAAGCACCTATTGCAAAAATTAAACCTGTTTCAAGAATATGTTTGGGTGGTAGTGGTGCTGCTACTTTACAAAATAGCATTAATCAGTTAAATACTATTTACACTTGGTCTGTTTTAAGTGCGCCAACTACAGTAAGTTTTTCGCCTAATGGCACAAATGCTGCTTGGATAACTACACCTACACCTGGTGCGGCTATTGCAGGCGATTATATTTTTATTCTTACTGCATTAAATACTATTAGTGGTTGCCAAGCAAAAGATACTATTTGTATTAAAGTGTATAACAAGCCAGTATTTACGGTAAGTGGAGCGCCAGGTTGTGAAGGCGTAAACAATGTTTTTACAGCAGCACCTGCTGTGCCATATAATTATTTGTGGAGCAATGGAGCTACAGGAAATGTAATGACAACATCGCTTGCTGGCTTATACGATATCATGGCTACAGATCCTATTAGCGGTTGTTCGGCTGTACAATACGGTGTAGCATGGGTAAAACCAAAGCCTAACGTAAGTTTGTTTCCATTATCTGGTTGCGATACACTTTGCAATACCGATACATTGGTACCACCATTACCTTTACTAGCTGGGCAAACTTATGGCAGCACTTATATTATACAATGGTACAACGGTGCTACATTAATACATACAGGTCCTTACTTGGTTTTAAATACACTTATACCAAACCCGGGGCAACATAGTATACATATTGTTGTTAGCTTTATTGGTAGCACCTGTATAAGTACATCTGGAAATTACAATGTGTATATTAAAAACTGCGATAGCTGTAATTGTGAAGGAAGTAGCTGGGGTGAAATATCTTGGAGCTATGGAAATAACCAGAAAAAAGCTCCTACACAAAAAGTAAATGTGCCACAGCCCGATAATAATATTTTAAAATGTGGCGATAACTTAGGAAGTATAGATTGTAATAAACCAATTACTATAAATGCTTCTTACAATTGTGTGGGGGCAAATTGTGTAGGCTCTGTAAAATATAGTTTAAGTGGCCCTGTTACACAAAATGGTGCAGTACCATTTAGTACAGCAGGCTTGCCAGTGGGTAATTATGTACTTACATTATATGGTATTTGTGGAACTGATACTTGTAAGCGTTGCGAATTTCCTTTTACCATAATATGTGAAAAAGATTGTTGCAAAGGAAGTGTGTGGGAAGTACAACCATGGTTTAGTTTTGATAAAAAATTTATTGAAAAGAAGAAATTTAATTGTACAGATCAAGAGCAGGTACTTCTTATTAGTGGCGATTTGTGCAAGCAACCTTTAACCTTTGGTGCTACCATAAAATGCCCTACCGATTGTAAAAGTATAGATAGTGTTTTTATTTATGATGGAGCAAATATACTTGTACAAAGTGGTGTAGCACCTTATACAATGACAGCATTGCCTAATGGTACATATTCGGTACAAGTAGTGGGCTATTGTGGTGGGCAACCATGTTTGCGCTGCAAAATAATTTTGAAAATAGATTGTGAAAAATGTGATTGCGACCTTAATCAACCATTACAGTTAAGTACTACTATCAATGAAATAACAAAGAAAATAGAATGCAATACAGATTTAGGAAAAATAGATTGTAAAAATAATATTGTACTAAATGGGACTTATAATTGTAATCCAAAAAATTGTCCAGCAAATATTACTTACAATATTACTGGGCCGAGTGGTTATAATGTAAGCGGTACATTACCACTTACAATAAACCCATCAGTTTTGATTAATGGTAATTATACCATTATCATAATGGCATATTGCAATGGTAAAGTATGCAAAGAATGTAGAATAACATTTACAGTAGATTGTGAAAAGCCTTGCTGCCCTTACGAAATAACAGTTACGCCAAAAGATGTAACCTACGCAGCTGGTATTAATACTACAATAGTAAGTAACAACTTTGCTATAAGCATACCTGCCGCAGCAAATATTACTGAGGTAAGAGCCAATGTAGTTAGCTACACTATAGATGATAATTATAAAGGCGATTGTATGAAGTGTGTAAACTTGCCATTTACATGGGCAAGTGTATCTACTGCTACGAACATTGGAACAGCACCTCCAAAAATTACGATGTATGGCGGTACAACTGTATCATCATTTAATGGAAGTAGTGCAGGGGCATATCAAAACCCTAGAGAAGTAATATGGAATAACGGCACAAATTTAAACACACCCAATATGACCAACATTGGTATAAGTTTTATTGTACCACCTACACCAGCAATAGATTGCTGCGAACTAAAAGGAAAAATTTGTGTGAAGTTTATTTTTAGAGATGATAAGTGCAACGAGTGTGAGGTAATTGGTTGTTTTGATTTTGTGGTAAAGAAAAAATAGCACTCTATTTTATTTTTTTAAAGTGTAAAACACTTATAAAATAGTAGTACTTAAAAATAGCTTACCTAGTAAATGTCAAATATAATTTGACATTTACTAGGTAAGTTGTATTTTAGCAAAATGATAAAAAGAACACTACAACCTATAATAGATAAAGCTTTAAAGGTTTTTCCAGCTGTAGTAATATTGGGGCCTAGGCAAGTTGGTAAAACAACACTAATAAAACTAATAGCTAAAAGCAGCACTAAAAAAACAATATATATATATGCTGAGAAAAACAGTGATTTTGAAAAATTGCACAATACGGCAGAGGAGTTTTTAGAAAGCTATGTAAATGATTGTGTGTTGATAGATGAAGTGCAACGGATACCTACTTTGTTTCCGCTACTACGCTCCATGATAGACGAAAAACGAAAACCCAGTCGCTACATTATTACAGGCTCGGCCTCACCAGCATTGTTAAAAGGTGCATCAGAAAGTTTGGCAGGCAGGGTAGCATATTTTTATTTGCACCCTATTGGGCTGCATGAGTTGCCCACTACTACAAGTTTAAACAGGCATTGGTTTAGAGGTGGTTTTCCAGAAGTACTCACTATGCGAAGTGCAGTATATTTAGAAGCATGGCTAGATTCTTTTATTACTACCTACATAGAAAAAGATTTACCTTTTTTGTTCGATATTAAATTTTCGCCTATTACGATGCGTAAGCTTTGGAGCATGCTTGCACATTTACAAGGCAGTATTTTAAATACTGAAAAACTAGGTGGCTCTTTAGATATTACTGGTACTACAGCAAAGCGTTATTTGGATTACTTGGAAGCTGCTTTTATAGTAACAAGGTTGCAACCGTATTTTGTAAATATTGGGAAGCGATTAGTAAAAGCTCCTAAAATTTATATAAACGATTCAGGTATACTTCATTTTTTGCTACGAATACAAAACGAAAGAGAGCTTAGCAGTCACCCAAGTGTAGGTGCATCATGGGAAGGGTATGTAATAAGCCAAATAATGTATGCTAAGCAAAATAGAATAGATATGTACTATTATCGTACACAAGCAGGAGCAGAGTGTGATTTATTATTAGTTCGTGGGCATATTGTAAAAGCGTGTATAGAAATTAAATTTAGCAAAGCCCCTGTTGTAAGCAAAGGTTTTTACCAATCTGCCGAAGATTTAAAATGCAAAAATAAGTTTGTACTTTGCCCAGCCGATGTAGATTATATTACCAAAGAAAAAGTTGTAGTAGTGGGTATACGCACTTTTTTATTAAAATATTTACCAAAGCTTTAATATTGTCAACCTAGTAAATGTCAAATGCCATTTGACATTTACTAGGTTAATGAATTTATTTTAAAATATAAATGCAACGTGTTTTTGATAATAGCAATAGAGTATTTATAAGTCTAACCAATACTGCATAAGGCTTTATATTTAAAAAATATAAGCCAAATAGCATATTACAAGCCATAGAAAAATTGTACGTAGGTGCTGTAACCATGAGCTTCTTCATTGCACAAAAGTGCCAGATTACATTGTGCCAAAAGAAAAGGAAATACTAGCTTACCTAGTCGAAGGCAATAGTTATAAAATGCTAGCCAACAAATTTGGCGTAAGTTGCATTAGCATTTTAGTGTAGGTGTTGAGCTTACACCTTACTCTATCATTACCTTTTCTACTTGCTGCTTATTATTTGCTATCACCATTAAAGTATATAAACCTTTCGCAAGTTTGTTTACATCTATATTAATGATAGATGAAGTAATGTTTTTATTATTATAAACCATTTGCCCAATAGCATTATACAATACAATTTGTACGTTATGTGTATTGTGCATTGCAACTCTTATAGAACCAATAGTAGGGTTGTTTATTAACGAAAATAATTTATCTGTTTTCTGTGCTTTTAAAGAAACAATTTCTGAAAAAGATACCTTACCATCTTCATCTATTACTTTTATTCTGTAATAACCTGTAGGTAAAATATTGTTATCATAAAATGAATAATCTGCACCTCTAATGGAATTTCCTTTTGGTAAAATTTGTGGGCTTAATGGGTAAAATATAATGCCATTATCACTTCTTTCTACCAACATATATTTAGTATTTATTTCTGCTAAAGTTGTAAAGCTAATAATGTTATTGTTGCCACTGTTTTTACCTGTAATAGAAAGCCCTGTTATTGGAACTACGAATGGGGTAAGGTATGCAACTGCATTGCACATTAAATTTTTGCGTACTGTTGCAGCGGTAATAGCTTCAAAAGGAAATGCTAGGTACAATAAATTGTAAGCGCCTTTATACCCAACAGCAGCTACATCTCCAGTACCACCTACATAATTTAGTGCTATATTGGATCCTCCATTTGCTGCAATTCTATCAGGAAAATCTACATCATAGTATCCATTTGTACTATTGTCGAAAGTACCTGTTTGTGCATTAAATAAAACACTGGTGCCAGCAAAATCATAAGTAGTTGCGTCATCATCTACATACAATGCTTTTAAATAATTATTATAAAAATCTGCATCTACATTTGCAGATGCTGGTCTACCAATATCCCAACCTATTTCTGAGCCTGATATTAATAAATTGCCACCTGCATTTAAATATGCTTTTAGCAAAACTACTTCTGCAGGGTCTATCGATTTATCAATAGTTGATTCTTCGCCAGTGAACCAATCTATAGCTGTATAAGTCGATAGTAAAATGCTGTTATTAACAACAGCCTCGTTTTGACAACCATCAAATGCAATATTGCTGTTGCAATTTCCCAATGCTTCTGCATGCTCTATCATGTAATCGTATCTGTTCATACGTTCTAAAAACATTCTCCTTACTATACCAAGTGTTGCACTTTCTGTTCTTGCAATCATGGCACTTCCATCTAATCTATCAAAAGCATCTACAATTAAATATGGTATATTGGCATTTCCAACCCTAGGTGTTTTTGCAGCCACTACACTACTGCTAAAAGATTCACCCCCTGCATTTGTAGCAGTTACTTTAAAATAATAAATGGTTTGTGCATTGCCATTAAAAGTAAAGCTTGTGCCTGTACTCGTTATACCATCTTTAAAACTTTTTCCATTGGTACTTACATATACTTTGTATGCAGTAGCTGCATCGCCGTATGCACCACCAGCAATAGGGTCTAACCAACTTACTTCAATATTATTACTACCAATATTCTTTGCTACAACATGGGTAGGTTGTTCTGGTAAAAATACCAAGGGTACAAAATCTCTGTTATTAAAAAATTTAAGAATGCCTTTGTAAATAGCCCTTGCTGCAATGCGCCTAAACTCAGGATGTTTCAAATCTGTAGCATCAGCTGCAAGGTCATGAAAGGCAAGCTCCACCAGTGTTCCAGGGATAGTGTTTAATTCTCTTAACTCTCCAAAGTTGGCCGTTTTTACACCTCTATCTGCCCAAGCTGGTTTCCAAAGTGCCCTAATATCTGCTATTAATTGGTTGTGTATAAAATTTCTTAGGTCCACACTACCTGCTGTAATATTGGGCCTGCCTGCACCAAGCCCATTATAGGTGTAAGTTTCTGTGCCTGTACCGCCACCTGCATTGGTATGCCAACTTACAAATACCGAATTGTTTATCTCAGATGCTGTACCTTTTGTGAGTTCATATTCCGAATATTTTGGTCTTACGGTTACATCTTCTACACATCCAGGGTGGCCTTGGTATTTTGCATATTGTCGTGCAGATTCTTCAAACCTAGCTCTGTTACTTGCAGGTTGTGCAGTATTTAAACAGTCTATTGTAGCACCAATACCACCTCCTAAGCGCACAGCATCTGCAATAATTGCTTGACCTGTTTCAGCAGAAAAATTACTGATTAAAATTTTATTATTGGCACCACTGGTAAAATAAAATTGACCCAAATAAACCCAAGTGTCGCCATGTATTTCTTGGTTTACTTTTACCATAGAAGTATCACCAGAATG
>JAYVID010000091.1:0-27493 GCA_043770525.1 Ferruginibacter sp. | reverse complement strand
CTTACAGCAGGTTAAGTTTTTTTATGATTAGAAAATAAAAAGAACTCATTGTTCGTTGTTATAGAAATAAATTTTAAAAAAAAGCAAAAAAAAACATTTATTTATTTTTTGTAAAAATTAAAATTATTTATGAAAACATGGGTTTTTAATAAATAAAGTAGATAAAACAAAAAGCAAGTACCTTCGCAAATATTAAAACAAAAAATAGATTATGCATAAATCATCTATAAATATTGACATATTATTAGATCCAGAAAAAGTACCTGAAAGTATACAATGGAATGCAACTGATAGCAGTGCAGAAATGAAACAAAAAGCAAAAGCAATGTGTATTGCTTTTTGGGATGCAGCAGATAAAACAGCGATGAGAATAGATCTTTGGACAAAGGATATGATGGTAGATGAAATGGGGGAATTTTTTTATCAGATGATGTTTACCATGAGTGATACTTTTTTAAGGGCTACTCAAAATATAGAACAAGCAAATGAAATAAAAGCATTTTCTGAAGCATTTATTAAAAAATTTAGAGCTAGCCAAGTGAAGGAAAATAGTATGTAAAAAGTATTGAGTACTTTGTATTGAGTATTTAGACAGGTCTCAATATTTCAAAAACTCTTTTATCTTTGAATCGTTTATTTACTTGTACTAAAAATCTTTTTTTACTTTATAAATATAAGCAATACTATTTCTTAAACAGAGCACTTTAATAATAGGTAAGTCTTAATACTAAGTACTCAATACTAAATACTTTTTTATGAATTTAGAAACAACAATAATGGGCGAAATGAAAGACGCCATGAAAGCAAAAGATGAAGCAACACTTCGTGCATTGCGTGCAATAAAAGCTGAGATAATAAAAGCAAAAACGGAACCAGGTGCAGGAGGTGAAATAGATGAAGCTACAGAGCAAAAGTTTTTGCAAAAAATGGTAAAGCAACGTAAGGATTCTTTAGATATTTTTGAGAAACAAGGTAGAGCCGATTTAGCTTTAAAAGAAACTGAAGAGCTTGCTGTAATACAACGTTTTTTGCCAGCGCAAATGAATGAAGAAGAACTAACCCTTGCTATAAAAAAAATAATAGAGGAGGCAGGAGTAAGCAGTGCAGCTGATATGGGCAAAGTGATGGGTATAGCTAGTAAACAGCTTGCTGGAAAGGCAGATGGTAAAGCAATAAGTAGTGTTGTAAAATTACTTTTAGCATAATTAAACAAATAACAATACGATGATTGATATTGCATTTTTGATTTTAATTGGTTTTGCTGTTTTTAAAGGTTACAGCAAAGGGTTTATTGTTGCTATTTTTTCTGTATTGGGTTTTATTGTAGGGCTAGCAGCAGCTTTAAAACTTTCTACAACGGTAGCTGCAAAGCTTTCTGAACATACTGATATTGGAAAATGGTTGCCAGCATTATCTTTTTTATTGGTTTTTATTGGCACAGCTTTTTTAGTAAGAATATTGGGTAAAGTGATACAAAAAACATTTGAGACAGTAATGCTTGGTTGGGCAAATAAAGTTGCTGGTATATTATTGTATGCTTTATTGTATAGCATTATTTTTAGCATTTTTATTTTTTATGCAGTTCAATTGCATTTTTTTAATGAAACAGCTACTGCAAGTTCTGTTTGTTATCCTTTTTTAAAAATATTGGGGCCCAAAGTGATAGAGGGTTTTGGTATTGTTATACCTTGGTTTAAAAACATGTTTGCAGAATTAGAGCAATTTTTTGGCGGTTTTGCTAAGTAGCAAATTTTAAAAATCTTGCTACAATTTATTTATTTAAAAATGTCCAAATACAGAAATTCAATTTAAGTTGTGGTATAATGCTTTGTATTTGGATGAAACAACGTATTTTAGCAAAAATACTGAACCTTAAAAAAGCGCATGAGCTACGAAATTAAACAAGACGGAAAATTTTATTATATTGAAGAGGGCAGTGGAGAAACGTTAATGTTGCTACATGGTTTGTTTGGTGCATTAAGTAATTTTCAAGATTTAATAGAGCATTTTAGAAAAAATTATAAAGTAGTGGTACCGATGTTGCCACTTCTAGAAATGGATTTATTGCATACATCAGTAGGTGGGTTAGAAAAATTTGTGAATAAGTTTATAGAACATAGAAACTATGATGGTATTCATTTGTTGGGCAACTCATTGGGTGGGCATGTAGGGTTGGTACATATTTTAAAACATCCCGAAAAAATAAAATCGCTTATCCTCACTGGTAGCTCTGGTCTATTTGAGAATGGTATGGGCGATACCTATCCTAAAAGAGGCGATAGAGAATATATAAGAAATAAAACGGCTTTCACTTTTTATGATCCTGCAATGGCTACGGAGGAATTGGTAGATGAAGTATTTGAGATTACCAATAATAGAATGAAAGTGATAAAAATAATATCACTTGCAAAAAGTGCTATAAGAAACAACCTTGGAGATGAATTAAAAGCCATTAAACAGCCTACTTGCCTTATTTGGGGAAAAAATGATAATGTAACTCCACCATTTGTAGGAGAAGAATTTCAAAAATTAATACCCAATAGTGAATTACATTTAATAGATAAATGTGGGCATGCACCTATGATGGAAGTGCCAGGTGAATTTAATATTATACTAGATGCTTTTTTGGCAAAGCAAAAAACAGTTGTAAATGTTTAACATCTTATTTTGTTTGTTTGTAAAATAAATAAACATAAAAGTTGTTTTTTTGTATTAAATATTTTTTATGCTTACGAAAGAACTTATCAATAACAATATACCAAGGCTTAAACTGCAAGATAGTGTGGGTAAGGCTTTGCAATTGATAAATGATTATCGTATTACGCACTTGCCTGTGGTTTCGGATACAACCTTTTTAGGATTAATAAGCGAAGAAGATTTATTAGATGCAGAAGATGAAAAACTACCAATAGAAGTTTTTCAAAATAGTTTTATACAAGCTGCGGTGCCTGCAAATGTTCATTTTTTAAATGCGGTAAGCAGCAGCGTACAATTTGATACAACTGTAGTACCTGTAATTGATGAGCAAACTTATGCTGGGGTAATTACCACTAGCGATTTATTAAAAACACTTAGCAATTTTTCTGGTGCTGATGAAATTGGTGGATTGATTGTTTTAGAAATGGCACGTACACAATTTGCTATTTCTGAAATTAGTAGAATTGTAGAAAGTAATGATTGTACAATATTGCATTTAAATACAACCGTGCATCCATTAACTGGAATATTAACAGTAACCTTACACATTAATAAAAGAGAAATAGCTTCTGTTATAGCAACTTTTGAAAGGTATGATTACAATGTAATTTATTCATTTGGAAATGAAAATTTTGAAAATGAAATAAATAGTAATTACAACCACCTTATGCATTATTTGGATATTTAATTTTCCCTTTTTAAACTTTTTACATTTGCAATGCGTAATTAAATATATTTACGTTTATAATTTTATGTTGGTATGTTAAAGAAAAAGTTGTTCATTTTTTTTGTATTGATGTTATGTTGCTTGTTGCCTGTTTTCTTACATGCACAAATAAAAGATACTGCTTTAGAAAAAAGTGAGCCTACTTTCTTATTTATTTCTGCCATAAAAATTACTGGAAACAAACGAACAAAGAGTTACATTATAGAAAGAGAAATGCAATATAAAGTTGGCGATAAAATTTATATTGCCGATTTGCAAAAAAGTATAAAGCAAACACAAACACAAATTTATAACATCAATCTTTTTATAGAAGCAAAGTTAGATACTCAAAGAGTAGCAATAGATTCAATACAACTAAATGTATATGTAAAAGAGCGATGGTATATTTTTCCTACACCACAATTTTCGCTTATAGATAGAAGCTACAAAGAATGGTATAGAACCTTTGATGCAGACTTTAATAGAGTTACTTATGGGGTTGATTTTACACATTACAATTTTAGTGGCAGAAGAGATCAGCTAAGTATAACGGGGCTTACAGGTTATGCTAGAAACATTTCATTTAGTTATAGCTCACCATATAGTAATAGTAAACTTACAGAAGGTTTTGCTATTTCTGCAAGCTATACTCAGAATAGGGAAATTGGATATAAAACGAGTGATGGTAATAAGCCTTTTGTTTATAACAAAGGAAAACAAATGCTCTATAGCAAAAATGGTTTTGTAAGAGATAACTACCAATTTGATGGGTCTTACTCATGGAGAAGAGGATTTTTTAAAAGAACAGGGGTTTCTTTGGGATTAAATTATTTAGTAGTAGATGATAGTATTATTGATCCTAAATACAATCCAACTTACTTTAGTACAGGAAAAGCCTCACAATTTTACACAGATATAAATTTTGGTGTTGCCTATGCAAACACTGATAAAAATGCATATCCATTAACAGGGTTAATTTACAATTACGGATTTTCTAAAAGAGGCTTTGGGCTTAAAGGTGGAATAAATAGTAGTACAATAGGAGGCTCATTTTCTAAATACATAACACATAAGCATAATTTTTTTAGTACAATTAAATTTGCAGGAATACTTAAAGTTCCATTTGAACAAGCTTATATAAATAGAAGAGCAATTGGCTTTGGAAATTTAAAACTACGTGGGCTAGAATTGTTTATAATAGATGGTGTAGCTGCTTTTACAACCAGTTATACTTTTTCTAAAAAAGTAGTTTCTTTTAGAATACCCATACCTTTTAAAATAAATGCATTGCCTTATATCCCATTTACTTTTTATGCAAAAACATACATTGATGCAGGCTATAGTTATATTCCAAATGCTTATAACACTAGGCTAAATAATAAATTATTGTATACAGGAGGTATAGGGTTAGATGTACTTACATTGTATGATAAGGTTGTAAAAATTGAATTTAGTTTTAATCAACTAGGTCAAAAAGGAATTTTCTTTCAATAAGAGTCCTGTATTTGAATTTAAAAAAAACTATACTACCTTTAACTTATAATGAAAATAGCAATTTACAGCAGAGGCATTGAAAACAATCAGTTAGAAGATATCCAACTTCTTTTATCAGAATTAAAAAAACATGAAGTAGAACCAATCATTTTCCAAGATTTTTTCAATCTTTTTTATTCTGCTATAACCATTCCTGGTAATTATTCAACCTTCACATCAGGCGATGATTTAGATCCTTCTATAGATTGTTTAATAAGCCTTGGAGGCGATGGTACATTGCTTGATACTGTTACTTTGGTAAAAGATGCTGGTATTCCTGTACTTGGTATAAATTATGGTAGGCTTGGTTTTTTAGCAAGTATAGGCAGGGGAAATTTGCAATATGCAATTGAAAGTTTGGTTCAACGAAAATTTGTGTTGGATAAACGAACACTATTACATTTGGACTCTAATTTTCCTTTATTTAATGATACGCCTTATGCTTTAAATGAATTTACGTTGCATAAAAAAGATTCATCACCCATGATTAAAATACATACTTATTTGAATGGTGAATTTTTAAATACTTATTGGGCAGATGGGTTAATTGTAGCTACTCCTACTGGCTCTACTGGTTATTCATTAAGTTGTAATGGGCCTGTTGTGTTTCCAGAAAGTGCAAGTTTTGTAATAACACCAGTAGCTCCCCATAATTTAAATATAAGGCCGATTATAGTGCCGGATAATACAATTGTCTCTTTTGAAGTAGAAGGTAGAACTGATGGATTTCTTTGTACAATGGATAGTAGAAAAGAAATTGTTTCAAAAGAAATACAGTTGGCTGTAAAAAAAGAATCTTTTGGTATAAATCTTATAAGATTAAATGAAGATAATTTTCTACAAACATTAAGAAACAAACTCTCTTGGGGTTTAGATAAACGTAATTAGAGATGCTTTTAAAAAAAAGAAATATTAACATAGCTTTAGTTGTGTATTGGGTTGTATTATTTTATTTTATAGCAGCGCTTGCATGGTGGTTTATAGAACTTACTTTACAAAATAATATTATTTTTGAATCAAAAGTAAATGAACTGCAAATTGGTAGTGCAAACTATAATGCCAGTTATTTAGAACTTTTACAAGAAAAAAAAAGAAACCTTATACAGTTTGTAGGTGAAGGAAGTATTTTTTTGTTGTTTATTTTTACTGGAGCTACTTACTTAATAAGTGCGTTTAAAAAAGAGATGCAATCCACAGCCAAGCAAAGAGGTTTTATGATGGCTATAACGCATGAATTAAAAACACCCATAGCAATCTCAAAATTAAACTTAGAAACCATTCATAAACATTCATTGAGTGTTGAACAAATGGAAAAGTTATTGAAAAATACATTACAAGAAATAAATAGATTAGATACACTTTGTAACAACTTACTTATATCAAGCCAGATTGATGAACAAGGTTATGAAACTACAAAAGAAGCATTAGATTTTTCTATAGTGGTAAATAACTGTTATGAAGAATTTGTAGTAAGATATCCTCAAAGGTCATTTTATTCTCACATTGTAAATGATGTATTTATATATGGCGATAAATTTTTATTAACTATGATTGTAAATAATCTTTTGGAAAATGCTATTAAGTATTCTCCAAAAGAAAAGCCCATTTCTATATTATTAAATGCAGAAAATGATTTTTGTACTTTAAAGACTGTAGATGAAGGTTCTGGTATTCCTGACAACGAAAAACTACATGTTTTTAAGAAAAACTACAGATTGGGCAATTCAGCTACTAGGGCAGCAAAGGGAACCGGGCTCGGTTTATATATAGCTTGTCGTGTAGCAAAAACACATGACGCAAAAATTACAATTGAAAATAACCCAATAGGAGGCAGTATCTTTATCTTCACACAAAAAGTAATAAAGATTAAAAATGCCTGATAAAAAATTTTCCATATTATTGGTTGAGGATGAAGAAAATCTTCAAGAAGCCTTAAAATTAAACCTTGAATTAGAAGGATATGATGTAAGTTTAGCTGGTGATGGGGCTCAAGCCTTAAATATGGTAGCTAAAGAGTATTTTGATTTAATAATACTAGATGTAATGTTGCCTGAAATAGACGGTATTGCAGTATGCGAAACGATTCGTTTAAACAACACACAGGTGCCCATCTTAATATTAAGTGCAAAAAATAGTAGTGCAGATAGGGTATTGGGATTAAAAAAAGGAGCAGATGATTACCTATCTAAACCTTTTAACTTAGAAGAATTATTGCTAAGGGTAAACAAGCTTATAAGGAAAAATATGCAGATGGTAAATAAGCAAGTAATACAAGATAGTTTTGTTTTTGGTAAGAATACAGTGGATTTTAAAGCATCTGAAGCAGTATCTAGCTATGGACAAAAAGTGGTGCTTACAAAGAAAGAATTAATGCTGCTCAAACTATTAATTGAAAATAAAAATGAAGTAGTAACAAGAGAAAAAATACTACAAGCTGTATGGGGTTACAATGTTTATCCTACAACCAGAACAATAGATAACTTTATATTGAACTTTAGAAAATATTTTGAAGAAGATAGTAGAAATCCAACTTACTTTCATAGTGTGAGGGGAGTGGGGTATAAGTTTACAGATAATTAAAAAAGGGTGAACTATTAAAAGGAGGATACTTTTAAATGTTTTTTTAAAAATTTACAAAAGTATCTTTGCGCTTTCTTTTTCACCACTAATACTCTTAAGAGCCCAACTTAAAACCTCATTACTTGCTAAGCTGAGGGTTAGTATTTTGAATATCCAACTAAGATGAAAGAGTAGACTTAAATATTATTAAATATTTTTTAATAACTTACCACCATGTCAAAAAAAATTGCTTTATTGTTCTTTTTTTCAGGATTATCTGCTATTGTGTATCAGGTAGTATGGCAAAGGGTTTTGTTCTCCAGCTTTGGAACAAATATTGAGGCCATTACTATAATAGTTTCTGTTTTTATGTTTGGGCTTGGGGTGGGTTCGCTATTTGGCGGGTGGCTTTCCAATACTTCTTCCAGAAAATTATTATATTATTTTATTTTTTTTGAAATCATCATCGGGTTATTTGGTCTCATTAGCATCCAGTTAATACATTATGTAAGCAACTTTACATTGCAAATGAGCAGTGCTTGGTTACCTGTTGTAGTTTTTGCAATATTGTTTGTGCCCACATTGGCTATGGGTGCTACACTCCCAGTATTGGTTTCTTATTTATTCAAAGAAAATAAATCAGTAGGCGATACGGTTTCGCATTTATATTACATCAATACACTTGGTTCGGCTATCGGGAGTATATTAACCGTTTCCATTTTCTTTTATTTTGGCACTTTACAATCTACGGTATATGTTGCTGCAATCATTAATTTTTCTATTGCTCTGCTTACCTATGCAGGTCTTCAAAAAAAACAACTACTACATGAAGCTTAGAACAGCCGTTATACTATCCTGCCTAGCAGGTTTTGTAAGTATCAGTATGGAAATAATTTGGTTTTCAATTGTAGGATATTTAATACAAGGGCATGCTGGAATATTCGGCTTAGTGCTATCAATTCTATTGTTTGGTATAGCTATTGGCTCCCGATATATCAATAAAAGAATTAAAAATATTAATGAGCAGGAAGCCTTGCAATTAATTACAAAAGCTTTGCTGCTAGGTGGTATCATAAATTTTGCAGGCTTGCCGCTTATGGCTTGGTTAATTACTTATCATATTGCTTTTGGCGCATTGATCCTCTTAAATATACTGGCCATCTCTGCATTATTAGGATGCATCTTCCCTTTACTCTGCCATGTAACTGTTTCCACAAATCAACAAAAAATTGGTGAGCAAACATCCTGGATATATGCTGCTAATATTATTGGCGCTACTGCAGGTCCTTTGCTTACTGGTTATGTGTTGATTGATAAATATCCAATGTCATCTATCATTTCTCTGTTTTGTATTATTCCAGTATTGCTAGCTATTTTTATCAATATCAATTTAATAAAAGAAAAAATAAACCGCAATTTTATTCTTGCAGGCTGCGGAATAGTTGTTTTTGTTTTGCTTGCCCACAACCTGTTTTACGGAAGATTTTTAGAAATGGTGCATTTTAGAAAAGAGTACAGTGCAGCAAAAAAATTTGAACATATAGTAGAAAATAGGAGTGGAATTATTACTGTTGAAAAAACAGATAAAGGAGATGTATTTTATGGCGGCGGTGCTTATGATGGAGCTATCAATACCAATCCGCTCAATCATTCCAATAGAATAGAAAGGGCCTATATGGTTGCAGCCCTACATCCTTCACCCAAAAAAGTTTTAATGATTGGCTTAAGTACCGGATCATGGGCACAGGTATTGGCCGATTTTGAAAAAATTGATGAGTTAGTAATTGTAGAAATTAATGATGGCTACCTCGAATTGATAGCAAAATACCCAGAAGTAGCTGGGATATTAAACAATAAAAAAGTAAAAATTATTATTGATGATGGAAGAAGATGGTTAAAAATGCATCAGCAGGAAAAATTTGATTTAATTGTAATGAACACTTCTTTTCACTGGCGGGAGCATATTACCAACCTATTGTCTCAAGATTTTCTTTTACTATGCAAAAAAAACTTGCAGCCTAATGGTGTTATGTATTGGAACAGTACTTCATCGCCTGTTGTGCTTAATACAGCTTGCCATACATTTAATTATGTAACTAAATATTACAATTTTGTTGCTGGCAGCGATGCTCCTTTTAGTATGACAGAGGCTGAAAAACGAACTGCATTTTTAGCATTTAAAAAAAATGGACAATCTATTTTATCAGGTAGTGATAGTGCTAACATACAATTATCTCATTTTGCCACTGTACCGTTACAAAACTTAAAAGATTCTATTTTGCAAAAGAGGCTTAGGGTAATTACAGACAATAATATGGCTTCTGAATATAAAGACAGATTTTATAAGCGTTAGTGTTTTATTTCTGTTTTTTGTTCAATATATTTTATTTCTAGTTTTGTATGATTTTGTAAATTATCTATTTTATTAAGAGATAATCTGTGTGTTTAAAATGGAAAGGTTTTGATTTTTCAAGTGCATTATTAAACTCTTACTTTTTTGTGAGTCCATCACAACACTCATGTGCAGCCGATGATCTTCTCAATAAATTTTTAGTACTAAAATATAGGTGATTGTAGTATAACGATAACCCTTTTTATGATTTAATCTGCAAAGCCTGTATAAGTGTTTGTGCTTTTGCATAATATTCATACATCTTTTCATTTCTTTCAAAAGGAGTATACAATTGCCATTCTATTTCTTGCAATAATTGGCTCGTTTGCAAACTCAAATAATTACTTATGCCAGCTTTGTCCATTTCATTAGATAATGTCTTTGTATTTACATTTTCTTTTCCAATTATTAATCTATCTGAAAGAAAGTTTTTTAACTCTTGGTTTAACAATCTGTAAAAATCAATACAATCATCAGTATGTAGGCATTGTGAGGTTTTTTCTAAATAATTTTTATTGAGAGAAATAGGAGTGGGGATAAAAATTTCTGGTTCTGCTTTTAAAGTTTCATTTATTGCTTTCAAATTATTTTTCTTTTCTTTTTTCTGCCAAAAGAAAAGCCCTGTCATTATCACAAAAGCAATAATAGAAATAAGCAACCACCTTTTTTCAAAAATAGTGCTTATAATATTTTTATCTTTTTTTATAGTAGGAGTATTGTAGTTTACTTTTTTGCCTGTGCCTTTTGTAATAGTAAGTGGTATTTCTTTAGAGGTAATTGTTTTATAACTAGCAGTAACTGGGTTAAAAAAACTAAACGATAAAGCAGGTATTTTAAATGTACCTTCTTTAGAAACTGCAAAAGGAATTTCAAAAATTTTGCTACCACTAATGGGTATTGTATTGTTGTTTAAGTTATCTGTAATTTTTGGTTCAAAAGCTTCAAAACTTGGTTCCCATTGTATTTCGGGTAAAGTTAATAAATGCATATTTCCTTTACCTGATATAATAATCCTAAGCACTCCATTTTCATCTGTTGAAAAATTTGATTTGGCTACAGATACCTCAAAATCAAAATCACCAACAGCTCCTCCAAATAATTCAGGTTTGCCAGCATCTGGCAATGGCTTTACATTTATGGTTATTGGTTTGCTGCTTAATAAAACATTTTCGTTAAAAGCACTACCATCATTACCACTCCCACTTTCATATTTTACAAAAGTTATTTTATTTTCAAGCGAAGCTGATTCTAGTTCTGTAGCACCTGCTTGTAGTGGATATAATTGTGTTTTGCGTAAAGTATAAGTGTTGTATTCCCTTCCATTTAAAACTTCTTGTTTGTTAGAAAAAGGATCTACTTGTTCTTGTAAGTCTATAACCGAAAAACCATTAAAAGAAGGATTTTTTGATATACTACTTTCTGTTGGTAGCCTTGTAAAGAGCTTGTAAGTTGCTACAATGGGTTCTCCCACATAGCAACTTGTTTTATCTGTTTGCAATTTTAATTGCATGTTTTTTGCTACTTTATCTGGCACAGTTTCTCCTTTGCGAAGTATATAATCTGTAAACTGGTTTTGTTGTTTTGGTTCTTCAAATAAATCAATTACGGAAAGTGGATTTGTATTTTGTTGTTGTTGCTTAGCACCAGCTTCTCTATTGCTTACTTTTAGCTTTATGTTATTGCTTTTATAAGTTTGGCCATCTACCAATGCAGTAATATTATTAAAAACATATTCACCCGGTTTTTTTGCTTTTAAAATATAAGTAAGGGAGATAGACATAGTAACATCACCATTGTTATCTACCATTGATTGCTCTTGGTTGGGACCACTAATTACTACAAAATCTTTAAAATTGGGAGGCGTTATTTTTTGTACATTTTTACCATTTTCTACTTTTAGTTTTAGGGTAATGTATTCATCTTTTGCTGCATTTTCTGGAGATATTGATGCAATAAATTTAGTTTGAGCCATTAAAGAGCAAGAGGCAAATAGAAAAATTACACAGCAAAAAATCTTTGTAAAAAATAGCTTCATAAATATTTAAAAATAGAACACAAATTTAAATAACAAAAAATAAAATGAGGAATATTGTAAATGACAATAACGGTAATAATTTGTTAATTACAAATCGCCTAATTGTGGACGCAGCAATATTTCTTCTGGCACAGCAGCTGGTGAAAGTTTTGTGCAAGCTAAAATCATACTAGCAATATCTGTAGCCTCCATTATTCTATGCTTGCTGTTATCAAAATCTCCCCAGGAGTCTGTAAGTACTGCACCCGGAAAAACAGTAGTAACTTTTACTCCACTTGTTTTAAGCTCATGCCTAAGGTTTTGGCTAAAACCATTCATAGCAAATTTGCTAATGCTATAGCTGCCACCTGCATTGTAAGCTTGCAAAGAAGCAATGGAGCAAATATTAAAAATGTGCCCACTAGCATGCACTACCATTGCAGGAGCAAGCATACGTGTTATGTAATAAGCACTATACAAATTATTATTAAGCATATCTGGCAAATTATTTTCTGCTTCTTCTAAAATACTGCCCGGTACAAAACTGCCAGCATTGTTTATTAAAATATTGGGCGTACCATGTTGTAAGCACCAATCGCCAAATTTGTTGGCACTTTCTTTTATAGATAAATCTGCTACTAATGCATGTACTGTACATGATGGATATGCTTTCATTATTTCAAGGGCAGTTTCATTTAATCCTTTTTCATTTCTTGCACACAAAAAAAGGGTATTCCCTTCTGCTGCAAAAGCCATTGCTATTGCTTTGCCTATTCCTCTTGCTGCTCCTGTAATTACAATATTCATTTTTGTAAATTTTTTATTGGTTATTTTTGTAATTACACAAAGTTAAAACAACCGTTCACAAAAAAATATATTTTAAATGCCAGCTTACAAACACATTTTTTTCGATTTAGATCATACTATTTGGGATTTTGAAACAAATGCAAAAGATTCGTTGAGGGAAATATTTAGGGATGAACTTATTCAAAAATTAGATACAAATTTTGATGATTTCTATGATCGTTATAGTTACCACAATCATCATTTATGGAGCAGGTATGAAAAAGGTTTTATAGGTGTAGAAGAACTTAAATGGAAAAGAATGTGGAGGGCAATGTTGGATTTTAAAGTTGCCGATGAGCCATTGTCAAAAAAACTAAGCAATGATTTTTTGCAAATATTACCTACAAAAAATGCGTTGTTCCCCTATACTTTTGAGGTATTAAATTACTTAAAAGCAAAAAACTACAATTTGCATTTAATAACCAATGGCTTTGAAATTGTACAAACTGCAAAACTAAAGAATAGTGGGCTAGATGTATATTTTGAAGTAATGATAACATCAGAAGCTAGCAATAGCTTAAAACCAAAGAAAGAAATATTTGATTATGCTTTAATGAAAACAGGTGCAACCCTTAGGGAAAGTATAATGATAGGAGATAACCAAGATGCAGATGTAGCTGGTGCATTGAATGCGGGTATGGATGCTATTTTTATGAATCATATAAATGCAGACTTAAAAATAAAGGAGAAACCCACCCACATTATTACCCACCTAAAGCAACTAGAAAATATATTGTAATAGAAAAGCCCTCACAAATTGCGAGGGCTTTTCATTATCTTTTACAAAGATGAATTACATAGTAGCAGTAGTTGTTGCTGTAGTAGCTTCAGCTGCTTTGTCTTTGCAACATCCAGCTTTCTTTGCTTTTGCATCTTTCACGCAACAAGTCTTAGACTTTGCACATTTTTTCTTGTTCTTTTTTCCACCGTCAGCAAATGCTATACCTGTTACCATTAATGCTGCTGTAGCTAATAAAAATACTTTTTTCATTTTTTATAATTTTAATTGTTACTAATCCAACGTAAAAATATTCGTTTTATTTGATAAATGTAAACAATTTTTGTTAAAATACCTTTTTATAAAGTGCCAATAACGGTAACACCGCCTTTTACTACTTCATTTAAGCTAACATTTAGCTTAGTACCAATGGGTAATAACAAATCTACCCTGCTACCAAATTTAATAAAGCCAAACTCATCTGTTTGTTTCACTTTTGTGCCCACTTCTAAGTAATTTATAATGCGTTTTGCCAATGCTCCAGCTATTTGTTTTACCAATATCTCTTTATCTCCATTTTTCAATACTACAGAATGGCGCTCATTTTCAGTAGATGATTTTGGGTTCCAAGCTACTAAGTACTTTCCTTTGTGGTATTGGTTGTAAACCACTTCTCCATCAATAGGGTTACGATTTACATGCACATTTGCAGGGCTCATAAATACTGATACTTGCAATCTTTTTGTTTTAAAATACTCCTCATCCACCGTTTCTTCTATCACAACAACTTTGCCATCGGCAGGGCATATTATTTGGCCAGCATTTATGGTAAGTGTACGAGCAGGTATTCTAAAAAAAGATACTAAAAATAGCAATAAACCTAGTGTAGCTATAAAAAATACAATACAAAGCCAAGCTGCGGAGGAAGAAAATAACCAGCTCATTAATAAGTTGAGTGCAATAAAAATGATGGTGCCTATAGCAATTGATTTGTATCCTTCTCTGTGAATTGTCATGTTTGGGAATTTTTGGAAGGGCGAAGGTACTACTTTACAAAACAAAAACCTGCACATACAACCATACAATTGGTGCAGCTACCAGCAAAGAATCGAATCTATCTAAAAAACCACCATGGCCTGGCATAAAACTGCCACTATCTTTTACGCCTGCTAGGCGTTTAATTTTACTTTCAAGCAAATCGCCTAGGGTACCAAATACGGCACAAATAGCAGCTATAGCTACCCAATGTTTTACTGCAAGCGTTTGTGCTACTGGTAAAAAATATCCTAAAGTACCCATTAAAATTATGCAAAGTAATGCACCACCAATAGTACCTTCCCAAGTTTTTTTGGGAGATATTTTAGAGAAGGGTGTTTTGCCTATAAAGGAACCTACCAAGTATTGCATTGTGTCGTTTATCCAAATGGAGAAGAGGATGGAGCAAGGGATTAATGTCCCTAAATCATTTCCATTTATTTCAAAATAAGTTGAATGGAATTTATCTTTTAAAAAAAGAAATAAGCCTAAAGGAATAGTGATGTAAGTAAAACCTAACACCATCATTTTTTTTGCACCAAATGGGATTTGTTTATTTTGAAAAATAAAAATGAGTAAACAAATAAACAAAACTAACCATGACAATATTTTGTAACTTAATTTGAACCCCAAAAATTCACCATAAATATCAGCAGTCCAATGCTGTATACCTAAAACAAAAAAAAGTGTAAAACTACAAACGACGAAAAAGTATTTTATGAAACAATCAATTGAAGTTTTATATGTTATCTCAGTAAGTTTTAAATATTCAAACCAACCTCCAATATGAATTATTGAAACTAAAATAAAAAAACTCCACATATTCCATAATAATCCACCAAGCATTACCGCTACAAATATCAATGCCGTTAATGCCCTAGTTTTAAAAACTTCTTTGTTTAGTGCCATTTTTATTACTTTATTTTTTTCTAATTCTTTTTCAATCTCTTATATTGAAGATAGGCTTGTTTGTAAATTTTCGGATAATGGGAAAACTACATCTGCTAATAATTTCTTTCTTTGTTTTTTTTGAATGGTAGTTTTTTCCTTTACCATATAAATTATTTTAGTTAAAAAAATACCAATAGTGCAACGCCCCGTTGCACTATTATAAAATCCTTACATTTAATTAGTTATTTATTAATTTATCTTCTTCTGCTTCTATTTTTAATCTATTTTCTTTACTAAACTTTTCTAGATAAATAAATGCAACTATAATTAAACATACACAAAACAAGCCAAATGCCCAATGCACATTGGGCTCTATTTTATCTAAATCTACTTTTCCGGTAGATTTTTTTACAAAATACAATGCAGTAAGTGCAAGGGTATTGTTTATAAAATGTGCAGCTATATTTATCCATATATTTTTTGATTTGTAAAACATGTAGCCCAATATAAATCCCAAAAAAGCCCTGCTTAAAAATAAATAAATAGAACTATGTACCAAGCTAAATAAAATAGAAGTAACAATAATGGCAAGGATTGGTTTTTGCCACCAACGAACCAATAGATTTTGTAAAACACCTCTAAAAAACATCTCTTCAAACATAGCTGGTAGTAAAGCCATGATAAACAATGCTACAAAAAACTCAGAAGGGCTTGTTAAATTGCTCAGCGCTGTGGTTAGTGAAGCATAAGTAACTTCCATAGATTTTGCATCAGCATCTATATTTGGAAAATAATGTAAAATAAATTTTGAAAAATCTGCAAAAGGTGTAGCAGCAAAACCTGCAAGCAAAATGATAGAAAAACCAATAATGATTTGAGGGAAATTTACATACTCATTGAACCCCAACCAAAAGGGGCTTTTACCATTGCTGGCAAAACTCCACAATACGCTTGGTATAAATAAAAGCATTAAAGTTCCAAAAAATTGAGAAGCTCTTGCAAGGCTCACATTTTCTGGAGCAATGGTTGCTTTTAAAACGGCTGCTTTATCATAAACATTTAAACCAACAGGTTGCATTTGCTTGGTAATAAAATATTGTACTGCACCTGCAAGCACTACACCTAATCCTAAAAAAGCAAACAAAAAACCTATCTGCCCCAAACCTGTAAAACCTTTTATACTTTTATATTCCATTAATTTTTTTTTAGATTGGGACTTTGATAATGCATCTAAATAGTGCATAAATAAAGCCCAATAGCGATATGATTTTGAAAGGAGCGTCGCCACTGAAGTTCATTCAAGGCTTTTATGCTCGAAACCAAAAAGAACATTTTTTATTGAGGAATCAAATAAATAGTAATTTTGCACGCAATATACTCAATTCCCACTTTTTGATGAAGTTGTTTATTATAAGTGGAAAATGAAAATGAATATTCACAAAGTTGATTTTAAAAAGAACCCAACTTTGAACTTTCAACCTTGAACTTTTTACCATGCCACAAATAGGACATATACAATTACCTGAATTTCCGCTACTACTTGCGCCTATGGAAGATGTGAGTGACCCACCTTTTAGAGCAGTATGCAAGGCCAATGGTGCAGATGTAATGTACAGCGAATTTATAAGCAGCGAGGGGTTGATAAGGGATGCTATGAAGAGTAGAAAAAAATTAGATTTTAATGAAGAAGAGCGTCCATTTGCTATTCAAATATTTGGGGGAGATGAAGAGGCAATGGGGCAGAGTGCAGCTATATGCGAAGCCGTAAACCCAGATTTTATTGATATAAATTATGGCTGTCCTGTAAAAAAAGTAGCGCTGAAAGGTGCTGGTGCAGGGGTTTTGAAGGATATAGATTTGATGGAGCGCCTTACAAAATCGGTGATTGCAGGTACAAAATTACCTGTAACTATAAAGACAAGATTGGGCTGGGATGATGCTACAAAAAATATAGAAGAAGTAGCAGAGCGTATGCAAGATATAGGTGTAGCTGCTATATCTATACATGGGCGTACCCGTAGCCAGTTGTACAAAGGCGAGGCAGATTGGACATTGATTGCAAAAGTGAAAAACAACCCTCGTATAAAAATACCTGTGTTTGGCAATGGTGATATTGATAGCCCACAAAAAGCAAAAGAATACAAAGAAAGATATGGTGTAGATGGTATAATGATAGGCAGAGCCGCTATAGGTTACCCTTGGGTTTTTAGAGAAATAAAACATTTTATGGCTACTGGTGAAGTGCTGCCTTCTCCATCGCTTGCAGAAAGGGTGGCAGTTTGCAAAACCCACCTCGATAAATCTATTGAATGGAAAGGGCAAATTGTAGGCATAAATGAAATGCGCCGCCATTATACCAATTATTTGAAGGGATTGCCAGGTATAAAAGATTTTCGCCTGCGCCTTGTAACCCTTAACCAACCTAGTGAAATACACGAAGTGCTAGATGAAATAACGGCTCATTACCAAGATTATAATTTTGAAAGAACGCCAATAGAATTGATAGATTATCATGAGAATTGCCCGTTGTAAAGTATTTAGTACTTAGTATTGAGTATTTAGATTTTAGACTCAAAGCAATTTGATTATTTCTTTTGAAATTTTTTCTACCTATTTTATGCAAACAGCCCAACGACTTTTTTTACGAAAAGAACATAAACTTAAAAGCAGAAAGGCTATTGAAGCTTTGTTTGGTAAGGGTAAAAGTTTTACCAATTTTCCTTTTAGAATATGCTGGCAATGGGTGGATGACGAAAAAGGGATAAAAGTAGGATTTACGGCCAGTAGTAGAAATTTTAAAAACGCTACAGATCGTAATCGTATAAAAAGATTGATGAGGGAAGCTTATAGGTTACAAAAAAACGAACTGCAAGCACAAATACAATTACAAAATAAAGGCATGCATTTATTTTTTATTTTTACGGGTAAAGAATTACCTTCTTATGAACTTGTATTTGAGAAAATGACAACAGTATTAAAAAAATTATTAAAAACGACCAGTGAAAACATTGAATAGTATATTGATTTTTCCTTTTATAGTACTCATAAAATTTTACCAATACGTAATTTCCCCTTGGTTGGGCAAATCAAAATGCCGCTACATGCCTACTTGCTCACATTATGGCATAGAGGCATTTAAAAAACACGGCCCTATTAAAGGGTTTTGGCTTACTACAAAAAGAGTGGCAAGCTGCAACCCATGGGGTGGGCAAGGCTTTGACCCTGTACCATAATTTTAAAAAATGTTCTTAATAAATTATTTTATGTAATCTTTAAGATTATTTTAGTTTATTGTTTTTTTTCATTTTACTTTTACGCAAATTAAAAGATTACCATGGTAGATGTTATTTTAGGATTGCAATGGGGAGATGAGGGGAAAGGAAAAATAGTAGACTTTTTTGCAAAAGATTATGATGTAATTGCAAGGTTTCAAGGTGGGCCTAATGCTGGCCACACTTTATACGTAAACGATAAAAAAATAGTACTGCACCAAATACCGAGTGGTATTTTTCATGAAGATAAAATTAACTTAATAGGCAATGGGGTTGTATTAGATGCAGTAACACTAAAAAGAGAATGCGATGCGGTGGCTGCATTCGGTGTAGATTATAAAAAAAATCTTTTTATAAGTGAGCGTACTCATTTAATTTTACCAACACATAGAGCTATTGATAAGGCAAGCGAGCTAAGCAAGGGTATAGAAAAAATTGGCAGTACCTTAAAAGGAATAGGGCCAGCTTATATGGATAAAACTGGCAGAAACGGATTGCGTGTAGGTGATTTGTTGGACAAAAATTTTACTTCTCAATACATAAAACTTAGGTTGAAACACCAACGTTTGCTAGATAATTTTAATTTTCAAGAAGATATAAACGCATGGGAAGAAGAGTTTTTTGAAGCATTGGAATTTTTGAAAACCCTTAAAGTAGTAAATGGAGAGTACTTTATAAACGAAAAAATTAGTAGTGGAAAAAAAGTACTTGCAGAAGGTGCCCAAGGTAGTATGCTAGATGTAGATTTTGGTACTTTTCCTTTTGTAACCAGTAGTAGCACTATTACTGGTGGTGTGTGCAGTGGGCTTGGTATAGCTCCACAAAAAATAAAAGAAGTTATAGGTATTACAAAAGCTTATTGCACTAGAGTAGGTAGTGGCCCATTTCCTACCGAGCTTATGGATGAAACAGGCGATTTTTTGCGAAATACTGGCAACGAATTTGGTAGCACTACTGGTCGCCCACGTAGATGTGGTTGGATAGATTTAGTAGCTCTACAATTTGCTTGTATGATAAATGGGGTTACTAAAATTGTAATGACTAAAGCCGATATACTTGATGGATTGGAAGAGTTGAAAGTATGTAATGCCTACAATGTAAATGGGGTAGAAACCAATCAAGTGCCTTTTCAGATGAATAAGATGGATATAAAGGCTATCTACAAATCTTTTGAAGGCTGGAATACAGACATTACCAATAAAAAATCTTTTGCTGATATGCCAAAACAAATGGCAATTTATATAAATTACCTTAATGATTTCTTAAAAGTGCCTGTAAAATACATTAGTAATGGTCCTGAAAGAGAGCAATTAGTAACAGTTTAAAAAATATTTTAAAAAAAGTTGTGAAAAAATTTGGCTAATACAAATTTCAGTTTAAAATTTACACAATAATTACAATTAATAATGGCAGTAAAAAAAGACACAGAGAAAAAAGTTGTTGCAAAAAAACCAACAGCAGTTGCTAAAGGAACTTCTAAAGCTAAAGCAAAAGAGGATGACTTGGATAACGATGATTTTGATGATGAAGAAGAGACGCCTATAAAAGCGACTAAAGGGAAATCTAAAAAATCAATTGAGGATGACGATGATGATGATGTAGAAGTTGAAGACGAATGGGAAAAAAAGGAAGAAGAAGAAGATTGGGATAAAGATTTTGATGAATTTGATGCGCCTCCATCTAAGGCTAAAAAAGTAGGGGGTAAAAAGGTAAAAGATGAAGATGATGATTTAAAATTGGAAGAAGATTTTAATGAGTTTGATAATTTTGATGACGATGATGATGATGACGATGATTTTGGCGGCGGAAAAAGTAGCCGATTTAACGATAACGATTATTAAACTGAATGAACGAAGACAAGCAAAATTTTATAAATACTAAAATAAAAATGTTGAATTGGGCCAACCAGTTCAACATTTTTTGTTTACTGGATAATAATGGCTACAGTTTTGAAACACCAGCCTTCGAATGCTTGCTAGCAGTGGGCTCTAAAAGATCAATATCGTTTAGTGAAAAACAAAATTTTGAATACTTGCAATCGTTTTACGACAAAAAACCCTGTTGGTTGTTTGGGCATTTTGGTTATAATGCTACTACTTTAGCGTATACAAATAATAAAATAACCAATGATAAATTTGGGAATGGTTTTTTCTTTGAACCAGAGATTTTGATAAAATTATCAAACAACAATATAGAGATTTTAAAGTCGGACATTGAACCGCAAATAATTATTGAACAAATAGAAAATTTTACACATCAAAAGATTGATATAAACTGCACAATAAATATATCTCAAGCACTTACTAAAGAAAAATATGTTGAAAAAATAACTCAACTAAAAGCACACATCAAACGGGGTGATTGTTACGAAATAAATTTCTGCTATCAATTTTTTGCCAATAATGTGGAAATTGACCCTATAGAAAAGTACTATAAACTTACCCAAATATCTCCTGCGCCTTTTGCAGCTTTATACAAATTAGATAAGCAATATTGTTTGTGTGCAAGCCCCGAAAGATTTTTGCAAAAAAAAGGACAACAATTAATTTCGCAACCCATAAAAGGAACTAGCAAAAGAGATAAGAATGCATTAATTGATGAAAAAAACAAAAATCATTTATTGCTTAGTGAAAAAGAAAAAAGTGAAAATGTAATGGTGGTAGATCTGGTTAGGAATGATATGAGCATGGTGTGTGAAAAAGGGTCTGTAAAAGTAAAAGAGTTGTTTGGTATTTATAGTTTTCCTCAAGTGCATCAAATGATAAGTACTATAGAAGGTATATTATCTCCACAAAAAACATTTACAGAAACCATAAAGGCTTGTTATCCTATGGGCTCTATGACGGGTGCTCCCAAGCAGCGTGTAATGGAATTGATAAGTGAATATGAGGAAAATGAAAGGGGGTTGTTTTCAGGATCTATAGGTTATATAAACCCACAAGCCGATTTTGATTTTAATGTAGTAATACGAAGTGTTTTTTATGATACTGAAGAAAAAAAAGTAACTTTTAATGCAGGTAGTGGTATTACTTTTAATAGCAATGCTGAGGAAGAATATGAAGAGTGCCTATCAAAAGCAGCTGCTTTGATTGAAGTTTTAAAAGATTAATACTATTTACGTTTTTTCCTTTTTGGGTAAACCATAATGTTATCTGGCATTTGAGTATCTCCCAATAAAAAATTTACACATTCATTGAGTATTTGATATTTTGTAGCCATAAACAATTGCATTTTCCCCTCTGGCAATATCAATTCATATTTTCCATTAGCTGCTATGTGTTTATCAAAAAGTGGATTGTATCTATTAAAAGAAATGATGTCCATAGCCAAGTTTTTTGCAATAATAACAGAGTTGTATTTCCCAGTAATCATATTGGTTTCGGCTTGTTGCATTTCTGCTACACTTATGGTTGGTTTATTATCATAAGGGTTTAAAGATTTTTTTGCAGTGCTCATATTTTTACTGCCAGCATAAGTTGTGGTAGGGTAATTAGTAGTTATAGCTGCATTTACATTACTCATACCACCAGTGGCTTCCATTATGTAATGTGTTGCAATAAATTTTTTCACATGGTTTCTACTTTCCTCGGGCAAGTTATATTGCAATGCCCAAAAATTTCTACTACCACTATTTCGTATAGCAGAAAAAACCCTACCTGGCCCACCATTGTAAGCAGCAATAACCAACAACCAATCTTTTGTTTGTTTATACAATTGCAACAAATATCTTGCTGCTGCATGAGTACTTTTAAAATAATCTCTTCGTTCATCAATAGAGCCATTTACTATTAATCCCATTTCTCTTGCAGTATATGGCATAAACTGCCATGGCCCAGCTGCACCTACCCAGCTAGTAGCTGCTGGTTTAAGATTACTTTCTATTACTGCTAAGTATTTAAGTTCTTTTGGTAAGCCATATTGGGTAAAAATATTATCAATTAAATTAAAATAGGGCATACACCAGCTTTTCATATTTATCAAACTTTTACCTCTTGCCCTCAAATAATCTTGCATGTATTTTTCTGCATTGGGATTTACTTGTGTAGAATAACTTTGCGTAGGTGTATATGTGTAAGCAGGAAATAAATTTTTAAATCCGTACCGAGTAAGTTGACTGAAGTATTGTACTTTATCTTTCTTAGGGGTAGATCTTGTTTCTACAATTTCATCAATAATTTCATCTTCATCTTTATTAATTTCAAAACTTGTATCTGCATTATTTTTAGTAGAATCTTGTGCACACAAATTTTGAGGGGTTATAAAAACCGCAAGCGTAATAATAAAAATTATATTGAAATATTTTTTAACCATAAGAATTTTAAGTATAAGCAAATGCCGAAAAGAAAACTACCATAAGGCAATACTTTTCGGCATTTGAAAAATGTATAGAGATTTATTAAGAAGCTTGGTTAGAAGTAGCTTCTTGCTCTCTTAATTGTTTTAATTTTAACTCTTGCAACCTTATTTCTTCTGCAGTAGTATTTACCCTTTCATTATCTTTCTCTCTCATGCCTGTTTCTATCTCACTCTTTACATTATCTTTTGCATCTTTAAACTCACGCATGCCTTTACCTATGCCACGCATTAGTTCTGGTATTTTTTTACCACCAAAGAATATCAATATTACAACGGCTATTAATATCATCTCAGGTACTCCAGGAGCTGATAATAAGAAAATATTATTTGTGTACATGCTAAATTTTTTTATAATACAAAGTTAAATTAATTACCGTAATTTTTATGTTTTAAATGTTAATCTTTACATCTTCATTTTCTTAACTCCATTCTTTTTCTTCTTTTTCCTTTTTCTTATCTATTCTTGCACAAATAACGATGCTTATTTCAAACAATAACAACAATGGGAGCGAAACAAGTATTTGGCTAGTCCAGTCAGGAGAAGGAGTTATAATTGCTGCTGCAACCAATATGACAACAAACGCATATTTTCTTGTACTTCGTAAAAACTTAGCAGAAATGATGCCAATTTTACCTAAAACATAAGCTACAATTGGTAGTTCAAAAGCTATGCCACAACCTAAAATTATATTATTAATGGTGTCAATGTAGTCATCTAATGTGGGTCTATAAATATAAGTTGCAGTAGTACCAAGCTTAAAATTTGCTAAAAAATTAAAAGTAAAAGGAGTAAGTAAGAAGTAGCCAAATGAAGCACCAACAAAAAAACACAACGAAACCCAAAAAATTGCTCCCCTCGAATAGCTTAATTCTTTAGGAGATAATGCTGGCTTTATAAATCTCCAAATTTCAAAAATAAAATAAGGAAACATAACTATCAAACCACCTATCATAGAAATAGATAGAGCAGACATGAATGGACCACTTACAGTGTTGCCTTGCAACTCCATGTTTACGGGAGGCATACACAAAGCTTCGCCTAAATGAACCCAGTGGCTAAATTTGCAGAGAGCACTATATGTAATGAAATTGCTTCTTGCAGGTGCAGAAATTATATTATCAAAAACCCAATCTATATTTATAAAGATGGTAATTATTGCTACTATCCAAACAGCTGCAGACCTAACTACATGCCACCGCAAAGCTTCTAAATGATCTATAAAAGTCATTTCATTTTGCGTTGCACCTACCTGGTTTTTTTTAAACTTTGCAAAAATTGATTTTCTTTCCGTAGTTATCAATGTATTAATCTAATTAGTTTTTTAATAATATTAGTGAGACAAAATTACTGCCAATTAAATGATGTTGTACAATTATTGGCAAATAAAGTATAAAAACAAAAAAAGCGAAACCTTCGTTTCGCTTCTAAAATATTGCTGTAGCAATTATGCTTGTCCTTTTTTCTTAAGACCAACTGCCATTCTTTTTTCTTTAATACGTGCACTTTTACCACTTCTTTCACGTAAGAAATACAATTTAGCTCTTCTTACACGACCTACTTTGTTTAATACAATGCTCTCAATGTTAGGAGAATAGATAGGGAATAAACGCTCTACACCTACACCATCACTCATTTTTCGTACTGTAAAAGTAGCTGTAGATCCTACTCCTTGGCGCTTAATTACATCGCCTTTAAAACTTTGAATACGCTCCTTAGAGCCCTCTACAATCTTATAGTTTACAGTAATGTTATCTCCTGCCTTAAATGTAGGAAGGGTAGGTATTGCTGTTAATTGTTCGTGTACAAATGATACTGCGTCCATGTCTATTCTTTTTTGGAGTGCAAATGTAGGGAGAAATTGGCAATAAATGCAGCTTCACACTAATTATTTATAGTATTTTAATGGAAAAATACTAGTTGCCGTTCACTTTTAAGCTAAAAATAAATAAAATGACTATAAATACAACTAAAATAAATTATTTTTTGGTTGAAGGTAAAGGAATAGAAATAGTAAATGTGCTTCCTTTACCCAAAACACTTTCAGCTTTTATATTGCCCTTGTGTGCTTCCACCATCGTTTTTACATAACTAAGCCCAAGTCCAAAGCCTTTTACATCATGTACATTGCCCGTATGTGCTCTATAAAATTTTTCAAAAATGCGGGATAATGTTTCTTTGTTCATCCCTATTCCATTATCCTCCACTTTTATACGCAGCATATTGCCACTATTGGAGGTACTAAGTTTTATATGAGGTTTTTCTTTTGAATATTTCAAAGCATTATCCAATAAATTATTTACAAAATTTGTAAAGTGTACCTCATCGGCCATTAACTCCTCATTTGTTGCATCTAAATGCACTTCTAGTTCACCTCCTCTTTCATTTAAGGGCAATGAAATATTGTTTATAGCATCACTAATAAGATCATGTGCAGATAGTTTTTTTAGATTGAGTTGTACTTCTTGTTTTTCTAACAAAGCCGCTTGCAGTATGGTTTCCACCTGCTTATTCATTCTTATATTTTCTTCCTTTATTACGCCAGTAAAATAATCTGTTTTTTCTTTATTACCTATTACTTTTTCATTTTTTAAAGCATCTACAGCAAGGGATATAGTAGCCAATGGTGTTTTAAATTCATGCGTCATATTATTGATGAAATCAGACTTTATTTCACCCAGCTTTTTTTGAACAAATAAAGTACGAAGGGTAAGAAAAAAAGCTGTAATAATTATAAGTGTAAAAATAATAGCACCTACAATAAACCAAAATAGCTGTTTTAGTACAATAGCATTTTGATTAGGTACTACTACTGCCAATATTTCTTGGGGAGCAAAATTTTCTAGATCGCTACCCCCTCTAGCTTGCAAAGGCACAAAGTGTTTAATGTAGTTTGAGCTATCTGCATAAAATTTAAAAAAGTTTTCTGAAGTAATTTGTTCGGCAGTGGCTATGTTATTATCTGTAACTGTAAATTCAAATGGCACAGGTTTCATTCCTGTTTTTGCTAGCTCTTCGCTTATTATAGTTTTTATTTCATCTTTATTAAAACGATGAATTACAGAATGTTTTCTCATATCTAGTTGAAAACGATCTTCACCTATTAGCAAATCATTTCTTTTTGAAAAAATGGAAGTTAGTTTTTCTTCCATCAATCTCACACCAGTATTGCCAGTTGCCAGTTGTACATTTTCTTCAAGCTTTTGCATTTGAGATTCCTTCACACTATTAATCCATAAAATTTGAAAAAAAATAAGCCCAAATAGACTAATAGTAGTAAGTACGGTTATTATGGGAAAAGTTTTTTTCATGTAAAATTGATCTATATATAATATTTAAACTGTTAGTAATAATATGGCAAAGCGCAAATGTATATTTTATTTATAGTTGTAGATAATTATTAAACGATAAATATAGCTTTTTCACTATAATTTAAGAGTATTTTAAGAACTTTATAAATCTATTTTTTTATAATTTTTTGAATGTAAAACAATTTATAACTTTATAATTATGAAAGAACCTTGTATGGGTGCAATTTTGCTTGCAGAGCCTTTTTTAAAAGACCCTCATTTTATGAGGAGTGCAGTGTTAATTATTAGGCACAGCGATTGGTTTGGTTCGTTGGGTTTCGCACTGCATAAAAAATTAAAAACCCCTTTAAAGGATATGGTAAAGGAATTATCAGATTGGGATACAGCAGTGTACCTTGGTGGCCCTATGGAAAAAGATACCCTTCATTATCTTCATCAATACCCACAATACTTTGATGATGCAGTAGAAATTTGCGAAGGGGTTTATTGGGGAGGTGATTTTGAAAAAATGAAGAAATTAATAAGCGAAGGAAAAATTGAAAAAAATAAAATTAAATTCTTTTTGGGATATAGTGGCTGGGATGTAGGGCAAATAGAGGAAGAGCAAAAAGAAAATAGTTGGATAATAACAACAGCAACACAAAAAATTATTTTTAATACTATGGAAAAAGAAATTTGGAGCACTTGTTTAAAAGAAATGGGTGGAGCGTATAAGCAAATGATAAATTATCCTATAGATCCACAGTTAAATTAGTTCATCAATGAATAAATCAATTGTCGATAAAAAACTAGACAGTATTGACCAATACATTGCAAGTTTTTCTGGCAATACCGAAGCAGTACTAAAACAAATGAGGAGCTTAATAAACAAAATAGCCCCAAGTGCATCAGAGTCTATAAGCTATGGCATGCCAGCGTTTAAAGTAAATGGTAAACCGCTTATTTATTTTGCTGGGTATAAAAATCATATTGGATTGTATGCCTTGCCTAAAACACATAAAACATTTAGTTTGCAAATAGCAAAATATAAGCAAGGCAAAGGGTCTGTTCAATTTCCACTTAACCAACCAATGCCAATGCAGTTAATAAACAAAATGATAAAGTATAGATTGAAAGAACTTGAATAAAGAACATTTTATTTATTTACATTTATTTTACCAAAAAC
>JAYVID010000090.1:0-2460 GCA_043770525.1 Ferruginibacter sp. | reverse complement strand
ACGAATGGCAAAAATTGGCAGTAAACCCATTTCAAATAAGTGAAACACCCAAAGCCGGAAAAGCCAATACACTAAATGATTGGCAAATGTATGTAGGCTCAGCAAATTTTACATCTAATAAACTGCCGGCAATGGCTATATTGGCAACCGTAAGCAATAAAGTAAACTGTGCAAGTATAATATGTATACCTACTGCAAAAAAATATATGCCCGAAATAGATTCGTTTTTTAAAACAATACAACTACAAAAAAATAATAACGCAAGTAACAATAAAACAAAAGACACAACACCAATAAATAACAAGCCGGCTGTTAACGCCAATGGCATAGAAGGTGTGTGGATTAGTTATAACAATAGAAACATATTAACCGATAGAGTGAAATTTAACTGGCGTATCTTTTTTAATGACGGCACATCATTACTTACCATACCCGATGGTGGCTTATACAATTTTACCAATGCTGCCGGTTTAGATAATTATTAGGGCACTTATAATTACAGCAATAAAAAAGGGATTTTGAAGTATGGAAATAATTCGCAGTTTAAGGATGATTTAAAGTGGAGCAGCACTGATATTATTCTTGTACAAGGCGAAGAATATAGAAAATGCATATCTGTAAATGGGTCTAAACTTAATGGCAGTTTTTCTTGGTATCCTAATGGCAATGCCTCCCAAACTAAATTTCCTTATGGTCAAAATCCCAAAATTACATTTACAGCTACAGGCAAGTTTACAGATGAAGGATTGTTTTATCAAATATTAAAAGATAATACAAAAGACGACACTTATAATGGTGCTGGAAAAGGTACTTACGAACTAAAGGATTTTTCCATTATTCTAAACTATGATGACGGCAGAACAAAACAAACTTCTTTTACTATACCTGCAAGTGAAACAACCGCAAAAACTGATTTAATCCTTATTGGAAGAGGGTCGTTTTTTAAAATGAAATAAAATGCAAAAAAAAAATAATTCTTCTTTGTGTGCTTTATGCCTTTGGTGTAAACATATTTGCCCAACAAAAGAAAACAAATTAATTAGTGGAAAACCTATTTACGGCAAAGCCATTACATTTAATACTACGGAATCCATAAAAATTCCCATTGCTTGGTCGCCCAATAGCGATGCTAGTGATAATATTATTTTTAGAGGTAAAAATGGCATAAGAAAAATAGTAACGGATGGAAGTGTTAGTACAATTTTAAATTATACCATAAAAGAAAAAATAGAAGAGTAATCCCATTTATAATGAACTGCATAGATTTTTAATTGGTCTAATTTAAAATATTTAAAAAAAGAATTAAATATTACATCACATAAAAAACAAAAAAAATGAAAAAAAACAACATGCTCATTGCAGCTATTGCAATAACCTTTTTTACATCTTGCAACTTTAGTAAAGGTGTAAAAAAAGATTTAACCACAGGCTTATCTACATCCTACAATGGCTTTGCTATTGAAGATGTTTACCTAACGGTAGATGACAATAAACTTAGTAGCAATAAAGTTACATTAGGCAAAGAAATTAATATTGTGGCAAACGGTATAGAAAACTATGAAGAAAAAGGCGACAAAGTTTTTCCGGGTTGTAGTATTTTATTAACCGATAAAGCTGGCAAAGAAATACTAAATATAGCAGATGCATTTGCAGATATGAGTGCAGGGGTAGATAAAGGAAAAGCAAGTTTACTTACCGCTACTTTAAATACAGGCAACCCTATGCAAGTAGGCGAAACCTATCATTTAAAAACTCGTTTTTTTGATAAACTAAAAGCTGACAGCGAAATACTAAGCAATGTAGATATTTTAATGACTAACTAAAAATTAAGCGTGCAACAAGAATGAATTTGAAAATAGCTAAAAAATATTTTTAAGAAATAATGTATTTTCAATGATGTAGAATTGTAAATGGTATAAAATTTGTTTTAAATTTAAGTAGTAAGCTGTTTATACTATCCATTCTTTAAAAAAATCAATTAAAATCTAACCAGCTCCACAATTGGGGGTGGCTATTTTATACAAATGGCTAAAATATCCCCCAAAAAGGGGATAAGAATATCCAGAAAAACCAACCATTTTTACATTATCAATCAATTCAAAAATTTTAGTTATGAAAAAAATTATCCCTTTTTTAATCATTTTAATTTCTTTATTATCTGGTTTGCAAACTAGCGCCAAAATATGGCGGGTAAACAATAACCCAAGTTTGGATGGAGATGTACTGCAAGCGAGTATATTGTTTAATAATTCTAATACTCCTACAGACCCCGAAGCTGCTAATGGGGATAGTGTTTATTTAGAGCCTTCTGGTACAGCATACAATGGGTTTAGTGTAAATAAGCAAGTAGTAATATTAGGTTATGGTTATTTTTTAACAGCTAACCCTGGCTTACAAGCTAATGCCAATAATGCAAAAACAGGTAATATTTTTTTTGTGACTGGTAGTGCAGGCTCCATT
>JAYVID010000089.1:0-22554 GCA_043770525.1 Ferruginibacter sp. | reverse complement strand
CGCAGGTTAAAAACCAAGCGGAGGCGAAGATAAAAGCGAAGAGCTTAGCGAAATACCAACGAAGGCAAGGGGCGCACCAACGGGTACGGAGAACTTTTATTACTGTGTTAGCTGGTTGGAGAAACCATGCTCGGCGCTCATAGGTGGGTACTATATCTTACCAACGGGTACGAAAAGTTAAATAAATTATTTTATTAAACAACTTACCATGCAAATAAATTTTATGTCGTATACAAGAATTAGTATCTTTTTCTTACAGCCTCCATACGTTAGTATTAAGAATAACCGAATATCTTTCTTAAACAGCAGCCCATTCTTAATAAAAATATTTACAGAAATATTAAAACAATTTATTAGAAGCTTAATTTTATTCTGTTAATATTTCGACTCTTTTTTTTAAGTGTTTAAAATTATTTTGCGAAGTACAAATTATAAATCATCACAACCTATCAAAAAATTGTAAAGCACCCGCTACTCCATTATCAAACAAGAGCCTTTTATTTTTAAAGCTTATTTTTTTTATTCTGGAAGATATTTTTCCATGGCTTACATAAACCGTTCTTCCCTTTTCATTTTCAAGGTTTGGGTATTGCCTTTGCATTGTTTCCATCATTAAATTGCTAAAGGCATTCATATAATCATTTAAAGATTTTAGATTATAATTTGGTATTTCATTGTTGTTTGCAAGAAAATTATTTATCTGTTCTTGACGCTCAAGTTTTATTCCTAATGTTTGTTTATTAAAAACTACATCTTTGCATAAAAGTACTTCGGCTGTATTTTTACAACTGTCAAACATGCTTATTGGATAGTTGCAAAGCATACCACCATCTACATAATAATTTATATATTTATTGGTATCAGCTTCTGCAATAATATGTAATGAATCATCTAAGGCTATGGGAGTAAAATAAAGCGGTATACCACCGCTAATGCGTACTGCTGTTGCTATTGAGAAATTAGGAGTGTTTTTAAAGGAAAAAACTTCAAGCCGCTGTTTACTAATATTGGTGCCAGTACAATACAAATCTTTATACAAAGCATTTCTCATTTTCATTTCATGCAACTCAGCAAAAGTTAAATCACTCTTACCTGTTTTTTTCAACAACATATCTTTAAGCCAATCTAAAAACTTATCGCCTTTATATACGCCAAATTTGTTTTTTACTCTTTGGTATTTTCCAAACAAACCTCCTTTTCCATCATTAAATTTTTCAAATGGCAAAGACATTAAAACACTATCCATTTCTGCAGCTTTATAACCTACACATATCATCAAACCTGCTATTGCTCCTGCTGATGATCCTGCAACATTTTCTATTTTTAGTAAAACTCCTTTTTCTTCTAATACTTTGCATGCACCTGCATAGGCAATACCTTTCATACCGCCACCCTCTAATGCAAGGTTTTTGTAATTGTAAGTACGTTGGCAAAAAACACTAAAAGGAAACAGTAGCAATAGGATTATTTTCATCATTGCAAAAGTAATTGTGTAATGTGTTTCTAGAAAGTTAAATCACTTCATTTGCCAATAAGACCTGCCAAGCGTTGGATACGCTGCCTTCATTTAATAATTTAGCGGCTAGTCTATGTGTTTCTACCTCCATTTCTATAGGGTCAAGATTGTAATATTGTACTATTTGTTTTAGGGCATCATTTTCAAAAGAAGGGTCTACCGTTGGCATATCATGTACATTAGCCAGTTGCCCAAGGTGGTTGCCTGTAAGTATCTTACTTTTTTTTATAGATGCTGGCAATACATCTACCCCTATGCCTAATTGCACATTTGGTTTTGCTACTTGAAATAAATTATTGCTGTCTATTTTACTATACCAATCTCCACCAAGCCTTGCTACATGTTGTATTTTTGTTTGGTCTATTTTTTTATTTTCATCTAATATGCTTTCATCAATATGCATACACAATACTTCGCAAATAATTAAATTACCTGCCCCACCTTCTGTGCCAAGTGGTTTCACTTCATTTACCTTACACTCTAGTTTTATTTTACTTTCTTTTACCATCGATGGTTTTATCATCATAGCTTTTTCTTCCGTAAAACCTGCTTTTGTAAATTCATTTTCTCCTTTTGCAAATTCGCAACTAGCTAAGCTCATTTGTTGCACCATATCAAAATCTACAATATTAATTACTACTTCGGGTACCTCTAAAACATTTTGCAAAGTATGTTTAGTTTTATTATCCCTAACCCTACGTGCAGGCGAAAAAATAAGTATTGGTGGGTTAGAAGAAAACAAATTAAAAAAACTAAATGGTGAAAGATTTACTTTTCCATCTTTATTTATGGTAGATGCAAATGCAATAGGGCGTGGAGCTATGGCATGTTGCAAATAGTTTTGAACATCAGCGGGGGAAAGGTTTTTTAATTGTAGTGTCATGTAATTGATAATGGAACGCAGATTTTTTTATGATTACTACGATTTTTATGATTTTACATCTGCGTTTATCTGCAAAATCATTTGAAATCTGCGTTCTATTTTTTCAACTTTAATATACTCCAATCTGTTTCCTCAGCAAAAATATTATTTGTAAGTACTCCCAAGTTTTCAATTTCCATTTCTACTATATCGCCATTTTGCAGCCATTGTTCTTTATAGTTAGGGTCGTTTAACTTACCTGTACCATTAAGCTCCAAAAAACAACCTGTACCCACTGTTCCGCTTCCTATTACATCTCCTGCATACATATCTACACCATAGCTTGCACGCTCAATTATTTCTGCAAAAGTCCAATCCATATCATTTACATTTCCTTCACTTACTTGTATGCCATTTACTTTGCAAGTCATTTTAAGATTCCAGCTTTTTCCGGTATGGTTTTCTTTACAAGGTACTACTAAGTGTTCAAGTTCATCAAGTGTTACAAGCATTGGGCCTATTACAGTGCTAAAATCTTTTCCTTTTGCAGGGCCAAGGTTTAGCAACATTTCTTCCATTTGCAACCGCCTTGCACTCATATCGTTCATTATCATTAAGCCACCAATATATTCATCAGCATCTGCTGCTTTTATATTTTTTCCATGCTTGCAAATTACGATTGCAGCTTCTAATTCAAAATCTAATTTTTCAAAATGATCTGGCATGCAATGTATAGCTCCAGGCCCTTGTATGCTATTATGATTGGTAAAATAAAAAATTGGATACTGATCAAACTCAGCTATCATATCTACTTTTCTATTTCTTCTTGCAGCAGCTACATGCTGTCTAAAAGCATATCCATCTCTACAACTGGTAGGACGAGGCACTGGTGCAAGTATTTGTTGTGTAGCAAATGTTTTTGTGGCTTTGTTTATTAATCCACCATTTTTTATAGTTTGCTCTGCAGCTTTTAATATTGGCATCATATCATCCCAATAGTTTAAAAGCATTGCCATGCTTATGGGCAAGTCTGGGTGTAAATGATCTGTATCGTACAATTTATCATCTACCAATAAAGCAAGTTGCTCATATCCACTTTTTAAATAAGTAACTAATTTCATAAGCTATTTTTCTTTTTTAGAAATTACAATTGTAAAAATAAATTAACTATAAAATGGGCTTATCATCCAATAAACCAATACTCCACTTATTGCTACAAAAAACCAAATAGGCCATGTAATGCGGGCAAGTTTTTTGTGCTTTTCATAATCGCCTGTAAGTGCACGATAAGCGGTAAACAAAATAAAAGGCAAAATAATAACTGCTAAAGGAATGTGCAATCCAAGGAGTAAATAGTAAACCAATCTTACACTACCAGCTCCCATTTTTTCATTTAAACTTAAAATTCCATCATGGTCTATATCTCCATACTTTGTTTCGCCAGCCATAATATGATGGCATATATAACTCACTAAAAATAAGACAGAGAGTGTAATAGTAGTTAGCATTATTTTTTTGTGTAACAAATATTTTTTGCTTTTTACAGTAACCAATCCTGCTACCAATAAAATAGCTACTAAGCTATTTATGATTGCATTAATAGTTGCAAATACATGTACATTAAATGGCAATTGCACCTCTATGTGATACCTACTCATTAAGGCTACTGCTACAAATACAACGATGGAAACTGTCCAAATAAATAGCTTTGCTTTTTGATCGTTTTTTTCTAAAATAGGTTGTAACATTAATAAGGTAGTTTTCGTTTTCTATTTTTATTTAAAAGTGCCATTGTTATCATTAAAATAGCAATACCAATAAAAATTACTGGCAGTATGGGAATAAAATCTCTAAATATTGAAGGGGCTTTTTTATTGCGCTCTAGCATTACTGTAGATATGTCTTTAGCTAAATGAGCCAAAGCTGTTGTATCAAAGCCATTATAAAATCCTCTTACTATTCTATTACTATCTAGCAAAAAGAATTTTTCAGTATGTATAAATGCAGTATCTACCTTTGTATCTGCAATACTTGCCTTTATTTCTTTTATAGCAAAATTGTAGATTTCTTTTTTATCACCCGTTACAAACCACCAACTATCATGGTTTGCATTGTACCTATCTGCAAATGCACGTAACTTAGGTACACTGTCTGTTTCAGGATCTACACTTACCGATAAAAATTGTACAATGGTATCATTTTTTTTATAAGAGTCTTGCAATCGTTTCATATTTCTTGCAAGCCCTGGGCATACACTAGGGCAGCTTGTAAAGAAAAAATCCAGTACAATTATTTTCCCTTTTAAATCATCAAGCGATACTTTTTTACCAAGTTGATTGGTGAATTGTATATTGGCCACTTTATGCCAAATAGTATCAGGTATTGTTTTACCCCTGCTTTCTCTGGTGCCCGTACTATCTGCAAAATATTTTGGAGGCATTATTACTGCATCTTTACTTAATATTTTTACAAAAAAGTAACCCATAAAAGGCATGAGCATGGCAAGCAAAAGGGCAAGTGTGGCTTTTTTATTCACTACATTTATCGTTTAAAAAATATACAGTTAAATACTGCTATTAGAAGAAATACAAAGATACTTCACAAAAGTTTTTATAGCTTAATTAAAAAGAAAAAGCCATCAAAATAAATTGATGGCTTTTAAATACTTTATAATTTAGACTATGGTTTTGCATTTTCCTTTACAGGTGCATCTATTTTTTTCTCAATTACATTTGGTGTACTGCCTGCATTTGTATTGCGCAAGTTTTTCCAACTATTACCATCCCACAAAAAAGCTATTATAAACCATACAAACAACACCAATGGTACTGTAATTGTCATTATCATATTTCTTACTTCATCACCAAGGTGCATAAATACAGATACAATGTAGTATGCCTTTAGCAATGTAAGTACACCAATTACAATTTTGGTTGTAAGTATTGCTCCAGCACCAATACTATCTGGTCCACCATCTGCTTTAAAATATAAAAAATAGCCTAATGCAAGTTCTATAACGGTAAGGGCAGAAAGTACCCAAAATACTTTCCATATTCTACCTGTGCCTTCATTGTGGCCATGTGCGTGAGAATGCTCTGCTGATATAACTGTATGTTCGCTCATAAATTAGATAATAGATGTTAGATAGTAGTATCAAGACTAAACCCAACTATTTAAAAATTATTTTCAATTTGAAAGTACCAGTCTTAATACTAAGTACTCCATACTAAGTACTATACTAGATAAAAACACAAGAATACAAATACCCAAACTAAATCTACAAAATGCCAGTATAGTCCTGCTTTCTCTATCATTTCATAATGACCTCTTTGATCAAAATGCCCCAGTTTTGTTTTAATGTACATAATGATGTTTATTACAACACCACTAAATACATGGAAGCCATGAAACCCAGTTATTCCAAAAAAGTAGCTACCAAATGCCGGACGACCAACATTGTTTACATGAAAATCTGCATTACTGCTTATTAATGTTGTAAGTTCTGAATTGCTCATTTTTGCTGCTGCATGAGTAGTATGTTCAGCTGCAGATGCACCAGCATGATGCAAAGAATTTGCAATATTCACCAAAGATTCGTGTGGTGTTTTTTGTAGAGCCGCCATTATATTTTCGTGTGGCACTGCCGATCCCCAAGGGTTAGAACTAGGTGTAGTTGCAAGCATAGACAGCGTACCATCGTTCAGTAAAGTTACATGCTCACCTGTAAGTAAATGCGTCCACTCCCAAGCCTGACAACCCAAAAAGGCAAAACCTCCAATAATTGTCATAATCATATATTTTTCTACCCCTTTTCTATTCATGTTGTGCCCATCATGTACTGCAAGTACCATTGTAACAGAGCTAAATATCAAAATAAAAGTCATGATACTCACAAAAACCAATGGGGCATTCATATGACCTAAAAAAGGAACTGAATTAAAAACCTTGTTTGGATCTGGCCAATCATTTACACTAAATCTAATGGTGCCGTAGCTTATCAAAAATGCTCCAAATGTAAATGCATCACTCATTAAAAAGTACCACATCATCACTTTACCATAACTAGCGTTAAACGGGCTTTTGCCTCCGCTCCATGATTTTGTGTTTGTTTGTATTGCTGCTGCTGTAGCCATAAAAATCTATTTCCTTATAAAAAATTTAATACATTATTTTTTAAAACCAATCTACTTCAAAAAACGTTTCTAGTTTTATAATTTGTTTTATAGAAGCTAAAAAGAAGTTGCAAAACTACCTATGATTAGTTCTATACCTTTGTGTGCCGTTTAGTACATAAATCTATTTTATATTACCTAAGTTAGAACAACTAATTTCTTTCTCTCATCTACTTTATTAATAACAAAAATACCAATAAATACAACCAAAGAATATCTACAAAATGCCAGTATGTTGATATCAACTCCACAGGTATAATGCTGTAATTCTTTTTAGAACTAAAAAAAGTTTGCATACTCATCACTATCATTGTTATTACACCACCTATAACATGCAATCCATGCAACCCTACGATTACATATAGAAATTGTATTGAAACATTGTTACCTCTCAGTTTAAAGCCATTTGTAAACAACTGCTGAAAACCTACTATTTGTAATATTATAAAAATAGCACCCAAAAATAATGTTACCAACATTAAAGATCTATACTTGCTCATTGCCCTTTCTTTAAAAGACTTTTGAGCAAACCAAATACTTGCACTACTTGCTATCATTGCAGCGGTACTATACCAAAATGCTAATGGTAAAGTAAATGTTTGCCAATTAGCTTGATTTCTTTTTACTATGTAAGCACTCGTAAGCCCAGCAAACATCATCAATATACTTCCAATAGCTACCCAAAGTGTAAACTTGTGAGGATGTAATCGTTGTTTAATTTCCTTTGCCCCTATATTAGCTAACATCGTATTTATTATTTGTAATAAAGGTCATTTTCTTACCTCTATTTATTATTACTTTATTTTTTTATTTAATTGTAAACCTTATCTGCCCACAAAGCTAAAAATACAACCATCAAATAAAAATAAGAACTAAACATTACTTTTCTTGCTGCTGGTTTATCCATTTTTAAGAAAAGTAATACACTTGTATAAACCATCCACAAATTACAACCTAATACAATCCACATACTCATGTTACCCGTAAGATGATAAAAGTAGGGTAGTACTCCAATTGGTATCATCATAGCGCTGTACATTATTGTTTGCAATGCGGTAAACTTTGTTGGTCCTTTATCGCTTGGCAATAATTTAAAGCCAGCTTTGGAATAATCTTCGTGTGCAAGCCAAGCAATAGCCCAAAAATGTGGGAACTGCCATAAAAACTGAATGCCAAACAATACCCAACCACCCACTTCAAAATTATCTGTGGCAGCCACCCAACCTATTAAACAAGGTAGTGCCCCAGGAATTGCACCAACCAACACAGCTATTGAATTTACTTTTTTTAAAGGTGTATAAATAAACCCATAAATAAATAAACTTGCCAGCCCTACCATCGCACTACTAAAGTTAAAAAAATACCACATCATACCAACCCCTACTACACCTGTTGTAAAAGCAAAAATATAACCTTCTGTTACACTCATCCGTCCACTAGCAATAGGTCGGTTAGCTGTTCGTTGCATTAATGCATCGGTATCTTTTTCAAGCGCTTGGTTAATAGTATTGGCACTACCAGTAATACACAAACCTGCTATAAAAAGTAAAAGAACTAATATTAAAGGATGATAAGTAAATCCTGCTTTTTCGTAAGGCGCTATCAAAAAACAAACCACCGTACTAAACACTACCATAAAACTCAATGTGAATTTTATAAGCTGAAAATAATCTTTCACTTTGCTTGCAATTGCAAAAGATTTTGATCCAGTAATTGTAGTGTTATCTTCCATCTTATCTTAAAATCCAAAAATCCTATTTATTTATTCATTTGCCAATTGCTCTTTGCCAACTGCATCTAGTGCTTTTCCTCATGCTCACCAATCGGCACGTCTTGTGCTATAAAATCAGCACCATCTTTTCCATCACGTGCATAATCATACGGCCAACGGTATACTTCAGGTATTTCGCCTACCCAGTTACCATGCCCTGGTCTTATTGGAGTTGTCCACTCTAGTGTTGTAGCATCCCAAGGATTCATTGTTGTTACTTTTCTTCCTTTCCAAATGCTGTAAAAGAAATTTATTACAAACAATAATTGAGCTGCAAAAACCACCATAGATACAAAACTTATAAACTCATTTAAGCCACCAAACATTTTAAAAGATTCCCAATTTTGAAAATCATAATAACGACGAGGCATACCTGCAAGCCCTTCGTAATGCATAGGCCAAAAAATTAAATAAGCTCCTACGATGGTAATCCAAAAATGGATATAACCCAATGTATTGTTTAAATATCTTCCAAACATTTTTGGATACCAATGGTACACACCAGCAAACATTCCAAAGAAAGATGCCACACCCATTACTATATGAAAGTGAGCAATAACAAAATAGGTATCGTGTAAGTGAATATCCAATGCAGAGTTTCCTAAGAAAATACCTGTAAGACCACCACTAATAAACAAGCTCACAAAACCAATTGCAAACAACATGGCTGGTGTAAAACGAATGTTACCTCTCCACAAAGTAGTAAGCCAGTTAAATACTTTGATAGCAGATGGTACCGCTATTAATAATGTGAGTAAAACGAATACTGCTCCCAAAAAAGGATTTAGCCCCGTTACAAACATGTGATGAGCCCATACAAGGAATGCTAAAATAGTAATAGCAAACATAGAACCAACCATGGCCATATAACCAAAAATTGGTTTACGACTATTTACAGATAATATTTCTGAGCTCATACCCATAGCTGGTAATAAAATAATATAAACCTCTGGGTGACCTAAGAACCAAAATAAATGTTGGAATAAGATAGCACTACCACCTTCGTTAGGTAAAATTTTACCTGCTACTACAATTTCACTTAAAAAGAAACTCGTACCTAAATTTCTATCGAATAACAATAAGATAGCACCAGATAACAATACGGGGAAAGACAATACACCTAGTACAGCTGTAAAGAAAAATGCCCAAATAGTTAATGGCATTCTTGTCATGCTCATACCTTTTGTACGCATATTTAGTACAGTAGTGATGTAATTAAGACCACCTAATAGAGATGATACAATAAACAAAGCCATACTCACCAACCATAAATCCATTCCTATCTTACTTCCAGAAGATGCATCACCCAAAGCACTTAGTGGTGGGTAAACTGTCCATCCACCACTTGCTGGGCCTGTTTGTACAAATAAAGAAGAAGCCATAACAATAGAGGCTAAAAAGAAGAACCAATAGCTCATACAATTTAATAAGGGTGAAGCCATATCTCTTGCACCAATTTGCAACGGAATTAAAAAGTTTGAAAACGTACCACTCAATCCTGCAGTTAATACAAAGAATACTAATATTGTACCGTGCATGGTTACCAAGGCGTAATAAAATTCTGGTTTTAGTTTACCTCCAGCTGCCCAATGCCCCAATAAATCTTCTAACCAAGGAAAAGTAGAATTAGGATAACCTAATTGTAAACGAAACAATACAGAAAACAAACCACCTACAATAGCCCAAATAATTCCTGTTACCAAAAATTGTTTAGAAATTGTTTTATGATCTAAACTAAATACATACTTTGAAATAAATGTTTCTTTGTGGTGATGTTCTCCATGTCCATGATCTGCATCATGGTGATCAATATGCCCTATCGATGCCTCTTTTAATACTGCGCTGTTCATATCTTTTTATTTATTTTGTATTAATTATTTTTTTACTCCTGTAGTTAATGCTGCTACTTCTTCTGTAGGCTTAGCAGTAGAATCTGACACAGGTGTTTTCAATTTATTTAAAGTAATATACTCTGGAGTTTGCTCCGATAACCATTTTTTGTACTCTGCTTCTGTTTCAACTACAATTACACCCCTCATTGAGTAATGCCCTTTTCCACAAATTTGATCACAACTTATTTCATATACAAAATTTTGATTGTTGGTACGCTTTTTCATTTCTGCAGTTGTGTACTTAGGTGTAAACCAAAGTGTGGTTGGTATACCTGGTACTGCGTCCATTTTCATTCTAAAATGATTTAAACCTACATCATGTATTACATCTTGGGCACCGATAATTAATTTAACCGGTATGTTTACTGGCAAATGCATTTCAACTGTATGCAAATCGTCCTTACTATTACCGTCATTAAAATCTACTCCTAAGATATTACCTGATGGATTGTTGTATAATTTGTAATCTTTTTTTCCAAATACGCCATCTCTTCCTGGGTAACGCATTTCCCAGTTAAATTGATGCCCCGTAATTTCTACAAGTATTGCCTTATCTGGAGCAGGACCTGTCATGTTAAACCAGTTTATTAAACCAAATACTACCAATATCGTTAAAAATATAGCTGGTACAGTTGTCCAAATTAATTCAAGCTTAGTATTGTGAGGAAAGAAAAATGCTTTTTTACCATCTTTTTCTTGATACTTAAAACAAAACCAAAACAATAAAACTTGTGTGATGATGAAAATAACACCCGTTACAGCAATTGTCATGTAAAGCATGTTGTCTATTTCCTCACCTTCTACCGATGCAGAACCTTGTACAAACAATGTCTTATGAAAAAACCACTTGTTACAAATATAAACGCCAATAAGACCAGCAATTAAAAATGCTACTAATAGAAAACCATTTATTTTGTTGCTTTGTCTACGTGTTTTTTCTTCTCCTTTAAGCACACTTACGTACTCACTTGCTTTGGCAATTTGAAAAATTACCAAAAAAATCATTGCAACAATTGCTAATATTAATGCTTCTTTCATGTTTCTTTTTTTGACAACAGTACTTCTACCAAGTACGACTGTTAGCTTCTTTATAATTTAAAGTTTGTTTGTACAACAAACTTACTTTTTTTAACTTTTGTTAGGCTTTATATCTTTAGATAATTACAGACTCAACTATCAATTATTTAACGAATCAACTACGTATGATGTATCATACTCTCTTTTAAGAAAGGATGATTTTTTTGTACCAAAGAATTTTTAGTAAAGTATCTACCAACACCCCACATTATCAATCCTACAAATAAACATGGTACACCAAATTCAAAGAAAGACAAGTCTGCATTTTTACCCAAAGTACCTGGCATAATCATCTGGAAAAAATCTATCCAATGTCCAAAAATGATCAATACAGCTACGAAAGTTATCATTGTCCAGTTTCTTTTAGCCCCTTTTCTCATCAATAAAAGTAAGGGTGCTAAAAAGTTTACAATCAAGTTAAAAAAGAATATTCCATGATAAGGACCACTTTCTGTAGCTGTTCCAATTCTTGCTACAAAATACCTTGTTTCTTCTGGTTGGTTACTATACCAAATAAGCATGTATTGATCGAACCATAAGTATGCCCAAAATACTGAGAATGCAAACATAAATTTACCCACATCATGCAAATGTTCTTCGGTTACATATTCAAGCTCACCTCTATTTTTTAAGAATATAACAAATAGTGCTATTAATGCCATACCAGAAACAAACGTACTAGCAAATGTATACCAGCTGTACATGGTGCTATACCAATGAGGGTCAATACTCATGAGCCAAAACCAAGGAGTTACAGCGGCGACAGTTACTCCAAATACAACTACATAAAAAGATGCTACTGTAAAGTTTGTATCCATCCAAGATTTTGCTTGCTTTAAATCCATAGGTGCTTCATGATCAGTTTTTAAACTCAATGCACGCATTTTATGACCCAACCAAGACCATAATCCTATAGATAAAGAAGACCACACCATAAAAAACGTTGGATTTAAAAAGCCATGTTTGCCGTGTAAAATTTTATCGAATGTTGAAGTTCCTTCCACATACAAGCTTTTATCTAACCAATGATAAATATCTGTACGATCACCCAATATGATTGCTGATAATATTAGCAATGTAACGCTACCTAAAATAGGCACTACACTTGATATAGCTTCTGGTACTCTTTTCATAGCAACTTGCCATCCACCTAATGCCAATGTGGTAACACATATAAAAAACATACTTGCATTTACTATCAATAAAAAATACACACTGTTTTGCAATAATACTGCCCAAAATCTAGTGCTATTATGCCCATCATCATGCCCTGCAACATGAGCTGCGCCATGTACTGGAACTGTAAAGGGATGGTAAGCTACAAAACCATATAATACCGCAGCTAATCCAGCTACGAGAAGCCCCCATGTCCATTTGTTATAGCTACTTGGTAATTCAAAATTGTTCCTCATCTAATAATATATTTAAGTAAAAGCGCTTGTTTTATTTATCCTATTTATTTCATTGCTACTGCAGCTGTATCTTTAGCACCTGCTAAAGCTGGTTTAGGTTGTAATGTTCTTATGTATTTAATAATCATCCAACGTTGTGCTTTTGTAATTTGAGAAGCATAACTACCCATTACACCTTTACCATAAGTAATAGAGTGATACATTGTACCATCCGTCATTTTAATATAAGCATCGGTCGTTAAATTTGCTACACCGCCTACATGACCCGCAGCTGCAATAGGTCCATTACCAGCACCTTTTGCTCCATGGCAGATACCACAGTTTACATTAAACAATCTACCTGCTTCATCCATTACTGCTTTATCCATTGCAATGGTATCGTACGGGTTTTTCATTGCACCACTTAGGTTGTAAGTACCTGTAGTATCAGTTAAAGTAGGTCTATAAAATTGCTCACCTCTTTTTATTGTACCTGCTGCTGGTGTATTATTATAGAAAATTTTCTCTCCTTTATTCAACATATTCGAAGTAAAAATTGCAGAATCTCTACCTGCATAACTTTCATAAGCTCTGCTGTAAGCCATATCTGGCATGTATGTACTTCCTGTATCTCTTCTTACGTCGTTGCAACTAGATATTACAACTACTGCTGTAATAAGTATTGAAGTTATGTAGGTAAATCTTTTCATTTATTTTTCTATTGTCAATCCACTTTTGCGGAAAGGTTAACCAATTTATATCTACTTTATTTTAATAACCAACTTCGTCTTTGTACAATTTTTGATCTCTATCATACCTTCCTATCCACCAGCCAGTTTCTGCTACTTGGGTATTTATCTCTTGCGCACCTGCATTTTGCATAAATGATTGTAATTCGCTTTCATTTGTTTTATCAGTACACTCTATTACCATTACAAAATGATCATCAGTAGCACGTGGGCTAAAATGATGCTTTTTAATAAATGGAGAAAGTTGACATAAATAGCAAAACGTAAGCACCATACCTACAGCTGCAAATAATACCGTAAGCTCAAATGCAATAGGTATCCAAGCTGGTAATGCAAAGTTTGGCTTACCTCCAATATTTAAAGGCCAGTCTTTTGTAAATACCCAACTAATAAAAGAAAGCGCAGTAGTAGTGCCTGTAACAGCATAAATAAAACCTGCTGTGTGCAAACTTGTTTCTCTTAAGCCCAATGCATGGTCAAGGCCATGTACAGGAAAGGGTGTGTATACGTCATGAATTTTGTAGCCTGCTTTTCTTACGTTTTTAACCGCAGGAAAAAGCACCGCTTCATCATCAAACGACCCTACCACAAATTTTTTAATTCCGCTCATAGTATTTATTATTTTCCACGGGTTTCACCCGTGGTTACTCAAATTAAACCCCTTCGGGGTTTGTTGTTATATCCATAGGCTGCACCTATGGTTACTCAAGGTAAACCCCTTCGGGGTTTGTCAATCAATTTCAATTTTCAAAAACTCAATCTTCGCTTCAATCAATTTGCACATTTGCCAATTTGCACATTTGCACATTGATTTAATGTGCATGCTCCACTTCCTCTATATAAAATTTCTCAGCATCTGTTTTCTCTATATCACTCATTTTTATCTTGTAATTTTCTCCACTTGTTTTCAGTACAGATTTAATCTCTGCCACAGCTATTACAGGGAAATACTTAGCAAACAAGAAGAAGCATGTAAAGAACAATCCAAACGTACCTAAGTAGAAACCTATTTCATAGATACTAGGGCTGTAATATGTACTCCAACTAGATGGTAAGAAATCTCTATATACAGATGTAACAATAATTACAAAACGCTCATACCACATACCAATGTTTACGATGATACTCATAAAGAAAGTAACCGTAATATTTCTTCTCAGTTTCTTACTCCAGAATAATTGTGGAGATACCACATTACAGAACATCATCAAATAATAACTCCAGCCATAAGGGCTAAATATGTTTCCTCTGTTTTGGAAGAACGCATGTAACTCATAAGGATTTTGACCATACCAAGCAATAAACAACTCTGTTAAATATGCTATACCTACTATACTACCCGTAAGTACAATAACCTTATTCATTTTTTCAATATGGCTAATGGTAATATAATCGTTTAGGTTTAATACTTTTCTTACAATAATTAACAAGGTTTGTACCATTGCAAAACCAGAAAAGATTGCTCCTGCTACGAAGTATGGAGGAAAAATGGTAGTATGCCAACCTGGTACTATAGATGTAGCAAAGTCAAAAGATACAATTGTGTGTACAGAAAGTACCAATGGTGTACTCAAACCTGCCAATACCAAAGATAAAGATTCAAAACGCTGCCAATGCTTTGTACTACCTGTCCAACCAAAGGCTGCTATACCGTACATCATTTTACGGAATTTTGTTTTTGCTCTATCTCTTACCGTTGCAAAATCAGGCAACAAACCAGAGTACCAAAATAACAATGAAACAGTAAAATAAGTTGATATTGCAAATACGTCCCACAACAATGGTGAGTTAAAGTTTACCCACAAAGGACCACGAGTATTAGGATAAGGCAATACGAAAAACGCCATCCATACACGACCCATGTGCCATATTGGAAACTGACCAGCGCACATTACAGCAAAAATCGTCATCGCCTCAGCAGCACGGTTTACACCCGTTCTCCAACCTTGTCTAAATAATAATAAGATAGCAGAAATAAGTGTACCAGCATGACCAATACCTACCCACCATACGAAGTTGGTAATATCCCAACCCCAACCAATGGTTTTATTTAAATTCCACTGACCAATACCGTAAGTAACCTCACGATAAATACTATAAACACCAAACATAAGTAAGGCTACACTGATATAAAAACCAATGTACCAAAGCTTGCTTGGCTTCATCTCAATAGGACTAATAATGTCTTCCGTTACTTGATGATAATTTTTGTTACCATCTACCAACGGTTCCCTTAGTTGCGATTCGTACTTTAATAATGACATATTTTTTTTCTATTTTAGATATGAGACCCAGGCTTTATAACCAGAGCCTTTCTAAACATTTATCTTTTTTATTCTTTAATTTTTTTTAGCCAAACAAAAACAACAGCTATTGTCAACTTCATTGGCGACGCTCCATTCAAGAGTATCACTTTTGGCATCTTTTATCGAAGCGAAAAACCTCATCCCAACCCTTCTCCAAGGGAGAAGGAACTCGAAGATGTTAGCGAATATGTGTACCATATTTTACTCCATCTTATATTATTTTTTCGCAACCATCATCGCTACTATTTCATCCATTTCCTTCCCCTTCGGGGAGGATAGGTGGGGCTTTAATGATGCACAGGCTCTGCTACTTTCTCCCCTTTTTTCTCTGTACCTTCAGTATGGCCTTCTGCTTTATGCTCTGCAGCACCATGCCCACCTGCATGATGTTCTCTTACATTACCATTATTCACCTCTCTATCTGTATTTCTTATTTTAGCCAAATAACTTACGTTTGGTAAAACGTGTAGTTGCTCCATTACATAAAAAGTACGGTTTACTTGGTCTACTTTTCTTGTTTTGTAAATTTCACTTTCTGTATCATTCATATTTCCAAAAACGATAGAATTACTAGGGCAAGCTTGAGCACAAGCCACTTTTACATTGCGTACAAGCGAAGGATCTTGTTGTTTCTTAGCTTCAAGCTTACTTTCTTGTAAACGTTGAACACAGAAAGAACATTTTTCAATTACTCCACGGCTACGTACAGTAACATCTGGGTTTAATACCATTCTTGTTAAGTCATCATTCATTTGATTGATAACTTCATTCGTATCTGTACCTATTAAAGGCTTTTGATTATCAGAGAAACTATCTGCACCATTAAAATCTAACCAGTTAAAACGACGTACTTTATAAGGGCAGTTATTTGCACAATACCTTGTTCCAATACATCTATTGTATGTCATTTGGTTTAAACCTTCACTGCTATGGTTTGTAGCTGCTACAGGGCAAACGTTTTCGCATGGCGCATTATCACAATGCTGGCACATCATTGGTTGAAAAATTACATCTGGATTTTCTACATCACCTGTAAAATATCTATCTATACGTAACCAATGCATTTCATGTGCACGCTGTACTTGTATTTTTCCTACAACACTCACATTATTCTCCGCATTACAAGCTACCACACAAGCACTACAACCTGTACAAGTATTTAAATCTATGCTCATTCCCCATTTCATACCCGGTCTATCATAAGTAGGGTAGATGGTTGCATCTTTTTCAAAATCTGTTTTTCCTTCAGGTGTTATTAAAGCCATTTCATGTCTTGGCTCTGCCAACACTTCTAGTGGATCTTTTTTATAACCAGCTAAATTGGTTTCGTATATTACCGGACGACCTTCTGTAAATGCATGCACTTGGGTTTGGGCAACAGGATAAGTGTCTGAAGTTTTCTCCACTTTTGCAGCTACATTATAAGTATTGCCTACACCATCAAACCCTACAAAAGGATAAGCATTTTGACCAGCCATATAAGCAGAACGACCTATTCTCTCATAATTTATTTCATCTTTCTTATCTCCAGTAACTGCACTAGCACGACCATAGCCTAAAGCTATTGCCACTGTATTGTTATTTAAACCTGGAATGATAACAGCAGGTAAATTCAAAGATTTACCATTTACCGTAATTTTCAAAACAGGTTTTTCAGGATTTACTTCATATTTATCAGCATCTTTTTTGCTGTCCACATTTGCAACATCTAAACCAAACATTGTTTTAGCCAATGCAGGCGATACCATTGCATAGTTATCCCAAGTTATTTTAGAAATAGGATCAGGCAACTCTTGCAACCATGGGTTGTTTGCTTGTGCACCTGTACCAATACCCACTTTTTGATATAAAACAACTTCGTATTCGCCAGCTACTGCTGCTGCTAATTTTGTAGCTGCTTCTGCAAGCTTTGCTCCATTATAAGCCCCACCACTTACTGATGTAGTATTATTTGCTACCACACCATCTTGTAAAACTTTATCCCAAGCTGCTTCAGAACCCAATTTGCCCGACCAATAGTTTTTATAAAATGTTTCGTACGCATCTGTATTTACAACAGTATTTACAATAGTAGCTTTTGTATTGGCATTTTTACTTGTATCTATAATTGTAGGTTTTGCAACCACTGGTGTTGCAGTAGCTGCACCGCTCCAGTTTAGCAATGATGTTTGAAAAGGACGAGTTTTAAACAATGGGTTTATCAATGGTTGAATAACACTCACATAACCACTTACAGGTTCTGTATCACCCCAACTTTCTAGCCAATGATGTGCAGGTAAAATATATTTACATTGCTCTGTTGTTTCATCAAGTGTTGTGTTAAAAGAAACACTCAACGGAAGTTTAGCCATTGCTTTTGCAAAGCCAGCCCCATCTCTATAATTATACACAGGGTTGCAATCGTATACCATTACTGCACCTACGGTACCACTGGTCATATCTTTTACCAATGTTTCCATATCTGCATCTATACCTTTACGAGTATTGGTAGTAGCTGCCCAGTTTATTGTTGTACCATTTGCACCTATTGCTTCATTTATTGCATTTATAACTAGCTGTACATTTACATCGTTGCTACCACTTACTACCAATGCAGCCCCTTTGGTAGCTAATAAATGTTTAGCTGTATCTTCTATACCTTTTAATAAACGCTTATCTGTAAGGTTAGGCATTGCTACTGTTCCACCTAATTTACTTAAAAGTGCTAGTGCTACTTTACCAGTTTCTGAAGGCTTATGCGTATAACGATCATCTGCATTGCTTCCAGTAAGGCTCATCATACTTTCAAATTGAATATGACGACTCAACTCAGGATTTTCTGCACTTACTTTTTTATTTTCAGCGTATTGTTTGCTGTATTGCGTACTGTTTAACCAAGTACCTAAGAAATCAGCCCCAAGGCTTACAATTGTTTTTGCTTTTTCAAAATGATAAGAAGGCAAAGCTTTTTTACCATAACAAGCTTCGTTTGCTAATAACATTCCGCTATAACTTACCGCATCGTATTGCACGTGGCGGCTGCCAGGGTATTTTGCTAAAAACCCTGCAATAATTTGCAAAGTAGAAGGTGAATGTATTGTAGAGGTAAGTAAAACAACAGCTTTACCAGCTAAGCCAGCAATTGCTTTGGCAATAAGTTCATCAAAATTTTGAAAACTAGTAACTTCTTTAAATTCTTCACCCACTTTTTGTAAAGGATGGCGAAGACGAGTAGTATCGTATAAATCTAACACAGAAGCTTGTGCTTGCGCACTAGTAGCACCTTTTGTAAGAGGAGACAATTCGTTTCCTTCAATTTTAATAGGTCGTCCATCTCTTTGTTTTACCACCACACTTATAGCATCACCTCCATTTACATAAGTAGATGCATAGTAGTTTGCTACACCTAAAACAACATTATCTGGTCTTTGTAGATATGGAATGGCTTTACGAACAGGTGTTTCGCAACTTGCTGCAATGGCTGCCGCAGCAGTACTAAAGCCTAAGTATTTTAAAAAATCCCTTCTAGGCGTTTTTGCATCAAGCAATCCTTTTCCATCCAACTCCTCAATAGGAAGAAGTTCTTCTTGAAACTCTTTTTCTGTAGATGCTTTAAACCTATCCGATTGTGTAAGGTCTCCAAAATTTTGCCAATATTGTTTATTACTCATACTTTTTTGAAATGTGCAAATGTGCAATTATGCAAATGTGCTAATTCTTTAAAATCAAACTTTATTACTAATTAAAAACTTATACTATCAAAAGGCACTGTTTTGCAAATTTGCATATCTGCACATTTGCTCATTTTTTAATAATGGCATTTCTGACACTCCGTACCACCAATACTTTCTACCGTTACGCTATCCATTTTATGTGGATTAGGTACTAGATTACCTGATTTATCTACAACCGAATCTTTCAATTGCTCATGAAATTTTTCGTAAATGCTATAGAATTTATTACCAGTGCTATCTTCTTTGTTGTAAAAATCTACTTTCGTTTCTCTATGGCAATTGATACACCAGCCCATGCTCAAATCTGAGAATTGGTATACTTCTGGCATTTCTTGTATGTTGCCATGGCAGGTTTGGCAATTTTGCTTGCCTACTTTTACGTGCTGGCTATGGTTAAAGTATACATGATCTGGTAAATTGTGAATTTTTACCCACTCTATTGGTTTTGCACCATCAGGTATACCATCATTATTTTTATCTGGGTTATAAGCTTTTGCTTCTGGGTTCCAGCCTGCATATTCATATAACTTCTGAATTTCTGCAGTACCGTTTATGTTTCTTCCATCAGCATCAACAATTTGCTCTCCTTTATATTCTTTAATAGCCATGTGGCAATTCATACACACATTTACAGAAGGTATGCTACCACTCTTACTATCTTGAATGCCACCATGGCAATACAAACAACTTATTTGGTTAGTACCAGCGTGTACTTTATGAGAATAATAAATAGGTTGCTCTGGTTGGTAATTCTGCATACGACCACTATCCATACCCTTGTTCATTATCATATAAAAGCCTGAACCTGTCATTGCAAGAATACCTAGCATTAAATATGACTTGTTTCTGTAAAATGGAACCGGCTCACCACGCAATACCCCTTCTTTATCATCAGATAATTTGCGAAGGTTGCTATTTACTTGTAATAATATAAATGCAACTACAGCAAGAATTAAAGTAAGAATTCCAAAAAGCATTGAATTATCGTCTCCTTTAGAACCACCACCTGCAACACCAGCGCCACTTACAGCAGCTTCAGGTGCTTTATATGCTTCAACATAATCTAAAATTGCATCGATTTCTGGTTTTTTAAGATTACCAAAAGCTTGCATTACAATTTTCCATTTGTCTTTTAACGCTTTTGCATAAGGATCATTTGTTCCAGCAGGGTTAGCTACCCATCCATAAACCCAGTCTTTAGAAGGCTCTCTATCTCTAGCTCCTTTAAGAGCAGGGCCAGTATAATCTTGATCGGGTTTGTGACAGTTTGCACAGTTTGCTTTAAAAAGCGCTTCGCCATTTTGTGCAAAAGCATTATTATTTGATGTAAAACCAATAATGATAAGGGCTGTAACGAATCTTAAAATGAATTTTTTATAGTGCATCATACAATTTAGCCGGGTTTTTATGGAACTAGAAATTTCCGTGTGCAAATTTAAGACAGGATATTGACAAAATATCAACATTTTAAAACTTTTTTAATAGTTTTTAAACGTTTTTTTGATAGAAATGTTGTAGAACTTCATCAATAATTTAACTATTTAATTTACGGCATTAAAAACATAGCAGTTTTTTAAAACTCCAAACTGTGAAAATTAAAATTTTTTATTTTTCAAAAGTAACCCTTGGTATAAAATAAATTATTTTCTATATTCTGTAAGCCTTGGTTGTATTTGTTAGAAGTAAACATTTTATAAAATTTTATTTGATAAAATATGTTTTCCCAAAATTTTGAATGACTTTTGCGGAATGCTAAAAAAGCTACAAGAAAAATGGAAGGTTGGGCTAGGAAGATTGGTATTAATTTTAACCACTTTTGCCCTTGGAGGAAGCCTTTGTGGTGCAGCTGGGCGAAAATTACTCAGCTTTACAGGAATGGAGAAAGGTGCTTTGTGGTTTGTTGTATATATTGTATTAGTAACTATTTTATGGCCTATTGCAGTAATATTGGTTAGTATTCCATTGGGGCAGTTTGTTTTTTTTAAAAATTATTTGAAAAAGGTTTGGGGAAGATTGAGTGGGAAGAGAAAAAATTTGGGAACATTAAGTGAGCGAAAAAAAGTTGATTAAAATTTTTTACATACTAACATTTAATATTGGCTTCTTTACATTAAATGTTTAAATATTTTTTAAAAATTGAGTTTTATAAATGAACATAGCAATATTTGCAAGCGGAGGAGGAAGTAATGCAGCAGTAATTATTAAAACATTGCCAACACTTTTGAAAGGCAAGCATGCAAATGCTTTTATTAGCTTAATACTTACCAATAATGCAAAAGCAGGTGTGCTCGATATTGCAGCAATAAACAATATACCTTCCATAACCATAAACTTAAAGGGCAAAACTAATATTGAAATAGATGAAAGCTATTTAGACATTTTAAATAAACATGCTATTGATTTTATTATATTGGCAGGGTACCTAAAAAAAATACCTCTATCCTTAATAAAAGCTTATCCACAAAAAATTATAAACATTCACCCTGCATTATTACCTGCTTATGGAGGTGCTGGTATGTATGGTAAATATGTACACGAAGCGGTAGTGGCTGCTGGCGAAAAACAAAGTGGTATTACAATACACTATGTAGATGAAGTGTATGATCATGGAGCTATTATTTATCAAACCACCTGTGCTGTAGAAGAAGGAGAAACAGGAGAAAGTTTAGCAAAAAAGGTTTTACAATTAGAGCATGAATGGTATAGCAAGGTTTTGGCAGATATCATATTTCCGCAAAATCATGTTAAATAAACCAATTATTGCACAGTATTATTTAATTCTGCAGTAATATTACTGCTCATAAAAAATTACCATTGCGCTTATTTTTTACTTTTATATTATTACTCATTTTTACAACAAGCTTTACTCAAATAATAGTAAAAGGCACTGTACTTGATAAAAGTAAAATAAATTTTGTAGAAGGAGTAACCGTACGAACTACAAGTGGTAAAATTGCGCTTACAGATTCCCTTGGAAAATATGTAATTCAAACAAAAGTGGGTGATTCGATCTACTTTTCTTACAACAATAAACCTACTCAAAAATTTGCTGTAAGTACCATTACAAACCTTGAGCAATTTGATATATCATTACATGTACCTGTA
>JAYVID010000088.1:0-13593 GCA_043770525.1 Ferruginibacter sp. | reverse complement strand
CAAACAAGTACACCTTTGTGTACTATAAGTTTGTGTATTTACACTACAAATGTTGTATATATTTTTATTTGAGAAGGAGGGGGGAATCACCCTTTTTGGTAGGGTTAATTAACGGTTTTTTTAAACAATTTGGTGGAAAGATTCCAAAAAAGAAAGTTATCTATAGGTTAGTTATACAAGCAGTATTATTTCTCAATAGTATAAATAGTACCATTTTTACTTGATGTTCTTAATATGTTATAATCAATTTATTTGGCTCTTAGTGATATGTTTTTAATTTTTTAAAAAATATCGTTAAAAAACCATTTAATTTTTAACGATATCTATTTCTACAAAACACATTTACAATCCCTATCCCTAATATTTAATTGTTTTTTTGCTTAGAACTAACCCAAAATTTAAATAGTGTCAAATCTGCTGCTGCACTAACCCCAAATCTCCAACCTCTGTTAGCTTCAAATACTGTATCCCCATCTTTTTTTCTTAAAAGCAGAGCTAATTTAGCACCAACCAAAAAAGAAATTGGAGACTTTGCAAGTCCATATTTTATAAATACACTTGGAGAGATAATGTTTTTAAAACTTAGCTCTGGTAATGTTTTTAATGAATCTGATGTATTGTCAAGCCTAAAGCTTATGGGTGCAGCTATATCTATAATTGGTATAAAAATGGCAATGTTATTTTTATTTACTCTTCTTGTAATTTCTAAACCAATAGGTGCAAAAAGTGCAACAAATGGCGAGCCATATTTTTTATTGCTCGCTAGATTATCATTCTGTACAATGTTTTCATATTCTAAGTTAGCACCTACATAGGCATCAATCATAAGAGTATAATTAGCTTTATTTTTTACGGAGTAGCCTCCAGCTGGTAATGCGAATTTGTCTAATAAATTTTCAATGTCTTTTTCATTTTTGCTATTGGTAAATTCTGTAATGAAAGTGCCATAAAAAAATATTTTTGGTAATACTTTACTTAAAATATCAATTTTTTGTCTGTAGCATCTTTAATTTTGTCTTTCCCGTCAAATAAATTTGTAAGTATAAAATTTGTATTGGATACATGTAAACTGTAGTTAGAATTTTTACCAGCAATTTTCATTTCTAATAAATTTTGTATCATTTCTTGACTAAGTATTACAACTTTATCTTCAATAATAATATCGGTTACATTTCCATTTTTAAAGCCCTTTATAGTACTTAATGAATGTATGTTTTTATATATCAAAAAATCAGCAGCACTGAAAATTAACTTATTATAAACCGATAAATATTCTTCATAATCTTGAATGGTAAAGGATTTTAAATCAGCACTTTCTTCTTTATTACTATTATACTTGTTAATTGCACTTGTAAATTCGTATAAACTTGTAGTAAATGAATAGGCAATATTCATATATTTTTTTTTATCAGCCGGCGTTAACCCTTCTTTAAAATTTTCTTTGTATTCATTATATAATAAAGCTGAAAAAATGTTATTAACCTCGTCATTGAAATCATAGGGTTTTACCCAAGAACCATCATCGAACAATTCCTTTTGATATATTTTTATAATGTCAATAAATGGAATTACTTTACTTGTATTGGTTAATGTTAATTGCTCAAAGCTTTCTTTTGGGTTTTTACCATTCTCTAAATTAAAAATAAAATTTGCACCAGTTAGAAAAAAATCTCGAAGATCAGGATTAGCTAAATTATTCGAAAACCATCCTCCTGTTTTTGGAGTTTCTATTGCTTTTATAAGATGTTTTGGTAGGTTTTGCAAATCTTTATTAAACGCTGCTTTAAGGCTAGTGCTTAATTGATCTATCCCCATAAAATTATCATACTTAAAAATCTGCACCGTTTTAGGGTACAGCTCACCCATAGATGAGTTTAATTTTAAGAAGTCTCTAAAACGTTTGAAAAATGCGAGCTCAATTTCTTGCTTAAATCTTTTTGGCTACAAAGTTTGTTATTCCTTGTATGATGATGGCTTCAGACGGGATTGATTTTAAGAATTTATTATCAGTATTATCATCTTGATTAATTTTATTTTCAAATATTCTTAGACTAGAGGAATATTCAAATATTTTCGTAAGATTTGGAAAATTAGCATCTTTGTTATTTTTGCTTGTTATTGTATCGCAATACTTGAAAATCTTATTTTGATCTGGTTCACTTAAATTCCAAAAATTTTTAGTCATTAATGCAGTAGTAAAAGCTGCGTTGGTCATTTTAGTAAGCTCTTCTTTTACTTTAGTTCTTATATTACTATCAGCTGTATCGGAAATGTATTTATTTATTTTCTGGTTTAGGTCTAGCAACTTTACTGCATATGTGTAGCTGTTTTTTTGTGCAAAAATATTTGTTACAAATAATAATATAAGTAAGAGTATTTTTATTTTTTTCATAATTTTTATTTTAGCAAATAAAAACTTTTATCAAGGAATAAAAAACCGTTTTAAGACGGTATTTAAATAACCAAATTAGAACTAATATTGTTTTTTAACCAAAAATTATTAAATTATGAGAACAATTATGTTATCTTTCTGTACCTTAGGTTTGATAATCCTATTTAGTTGTAATACTTCAAACAGTAACCATAAGAGGAATGGATTCTGCTTTGACTCAACTTTTAACGTTGTATACTCTACAAATGATAGTTCTGTTATTATTTTAAAAAAGAAAACAGTTGAGCCTCAATTTGATAAATTCTCTACAAGAATTCTTTCAAAAGATGCAATTGCAATGGTGCAAAATTATCAAAATGAAGAAGTCAAAAAAAGTATTTATGTGGATTTTGATTTTAAATCTAAAGTTTTACGTGAATTTCTGGATAACGTGCCTGAAGACGGTGCAATAAGAATATATTTTGGAGCATATAAGTTTAATCAAGCCCCAAATCCCGCAGCTAAGTATGAAGGGTTATCAACCGCTATATTAGTACCACTTGATAAGTCAAGAACAGAAATTGATTCTTTTTATGTTAATTTAGGGAATCTATGTCCACCAGAATGTGCTAGAGATGCGAATGGAAAATTTCCTGAGGAATCATTAGCAGGAAAGGCGGGGCTAAAATAAAATTCATTGTATGCATTTTACTCCTAGTAATTTTATTGAATTGGTAGCATTATTAATTTCATTGGTATCAATAAAGTATTTACTCAAGTCAAAGTTCTTTTTACTAATTCCACTCTTTATATTAACACTAGCAGTGGAATTATTGTCTGAGTATATTTACAGTTTTACCAAAAGCTCCCATTGGCTACACAATATTTTTATTTGTATAGAAATTTTAGTTTTCTTCTATTTTTTCTATTATTACGAAGTATCAAAAAAATTAAAACAAATGAGCCAATATTTCATAGGCTCATTTGTTTTGTTTTATTTGGTTAATATACTTTTTTTTCAAAAGCTATTTGTTTTTAATTATTATACTTTTTTATTTGGAAGTTTTTTATTAGTAATAAACGCCTGTTGTTTTATAATGGAGCTTATGAAAATAGATATTAATAATATTTTTAAATCACCCATGTTTTGGTTAAGTACGGGGGTGCTTTTTTTCTTTGCTATTACTACTATTTTTTTCAGCCTTTTTGATTATCTTGTTTTATCAAAAAAAGTAAATGTTTTAACGCTTTATAGGGTATTAATTACTTTTGCTAACTTTGTTTTGTACTCTTGTTTATCTGTTTCAATCTTATTATTTTGGAAAAAGAAACCGTTATTTTAGCAGTTGTTGTAGGTACTATTATTCTTTTTATTCTCATAGCTTTTATTTATTTATCTATTATTTTTTATAGAAAGCGGTATCTATTACAGGAACAAGCACAAGAATTAATAAAATCAAATTTCCAACAAACCCTCCTCCAAACCCAAATTGAATTACAAGAACAAACCCTCACCACTATAAGCCAAGAGCTACATGATAATATTGGGCAAACTCTAAGTCTTGCTAAGCTTAATTTAAACACCCTAAAATTGCAAGATGCAACCAAAGCACAAGAAAGTATTGATATTACTAAGGGGTTAATTACCCAGTCGCTAGTGAATATAAGAAACTTAGCAAAGAGTATGCTAGGAGAAAAAATTACAGAAATTGGTTTACAGCAAGCTTTACAAAATGAATTGAAAATTTTAGAGCACACCGGTTTATACCAAATAAGCTTTACCGCCAATGAGCATACCCATAACCTCACACCACAACAAGAATTATTAACCTTTCGTATTTTACAAGAGGCATTGCAGAATATAATAAAACACGCAGAGGCTACTAAGATAGATGTTCAGTTTAATACTAATAGTTTACAAACTAATATTACTATTACCGATAACGGCAAAGGCTTTAATGTCGGTTCTTTAAATGCTAATGCTACAGGTATAGGTTTAAAGAATATGAAAACCAGAGCAGCTCTTATTAATGCCCAACTGCAAATTGAGTCCACTATATTTCAAGGAACTTCTTTTTGCATAAAAATTATGACAAAGTAGTTAGACATGTAAATAATTATTTATCTTTAACTTATAATTAAAACTAACTAATTTATGAGTATGCTAAGTGTCGCACTGGTAGATGATCATGTAATGTTGCGCTCAGGGCTAGCTAGTTTAATTGAAGGTATTAATGGTTATAAAGTGATTCTTCAATCAGATAATGGCAAAGATTTCACTACAAAAATAGAAGCCAATAACCTTTCCCCTGACATTGTACTCCTCGACGTATCAATGCCCCACATGGATGGTTTTGAAACCGCCAAATGGATTTCCACCAATTTGCCGCTTGCCAAAGTGTTGGTACTATCAATGTTTGATGATGAAAAAAGTATTATAAAAATGATACGAAATGGTGCTAAGGGGTATATTTTAAAAGATAGTGAGCCACAGGAGTTGGAGATAGCATTAAATGATATTGTGCACAAGGGCTACCACTATAGCGATTTGGTAAATGGAAAATTAATACATGCAGTAAACAAACTCGATAATGATACTGCAGATGAAACTCAAAGCAAACTTACCAGCAGGGAAATGGAGTTTTTAAAACTAAGCTGTAGCGAAATGACCTACAAAGAAATAGCCAACATCATGTACCTAAGCGTTCGTACTGTAGAAGGTTACAGAGATAACTTATTTATAAAACTAAATTTAAAAACTAGGGTAGGGTTGGTGTTGTATGCCATTAAAAATAAAATATTTGATGTATAAAATAGCCCCCAATAAAATCGGAGGCTATTCAACAACATTAAACTATTTTCAACTACATTCAACTAGCCACTGCTTCTTCGATATAACTCTCTACAGGCTCACAAGTACAAACCAAATTTCTATCTCCATAAGTATTGTTTACCCTGCTTATACTTGGCCAAAATTTATTTTCTTTTACATAATCAATTGGAAAAGCTGCTTGCTGTCTAGTGTACGGCCTAGTCCATTCATCAGCAGTAATTATAAATTGTGTGTGCGGGGCATGTTTTAAAATATTATCTAGCTTATCTGCACTACCATTTTCTATAGCGGCTATTTCTTTTCTTATGCTTAATAATGCATCACAAAAACGATCTAGTTCTGCTTTATCTTCACTCTCGGTAGGCTCTATCATTATGGTACCAGCTACAGGAAAACTCAATGTAGGTGCATGAAAATTATAATCCATCAAACGCTTAGCTACATCTTCTGCTTCTATGCCTGCGCTAGTTTTAAAAGGACGTAAATCCACAATAAACTCATGCGCACAAGTACCATTTTTACCTGTGTATAAAATTTTATAATCGTTTTGCAGTCTTGCTTTCATGTAGTTTGCATTAAGTATAGCAAACTCTGTACTGCTCTTTAATCCAGCAGCACCAAGCATTTTTATATAAGCATAACTTATAAGCAAAATACTTGCACTACCATAAGGCGCTGCACTCACAGCGTGCGTAGATGTAGCAATACCCTCTAAATTGTAAGCATGCTTAGGTAAAAACGGTTTCAACTTATCGTTAACCCCAATTGGCCCCATGCCCGGCCCACCACCACCATGCGGTATGGCAAATGTTTTATGCAAATTCAAATGGCACACATCAGCACCTATCAAGCCTGGGCTAGTTAAACCAACTTGCGCATTCATATTTGCACCATCCATGTACACCAATCCACCATTGTCGTGTATCAATTGGCACAAATCTTTTATCGTTTCTTCAAATACACCGTGAGTGCTTGGGTAGGTTACCATTAAGCCTGCAAGGTTATCTTTGTGTTTTTCTACTTGTGCAGCCATATCTGCCATATCAATATTTCCAAAATCATCGCACTTGGTTACTACCACTTTAAAGCCCGCCATTACAGCACTTGCAGGGTTTGTGCCATGCGCAGATATTGGAATAAGAATAATATTTCTATGCAAATCATTTCTATGCTCATGATAAGCACGTATAGTAAGTAAACCTGTGTACTCACCTTGTGCACCACTGTTTGGTTGTAATGATGTAGCCGTAAAACCAGTTACATTGCTCAACCAAGCTTCTAGCTCTGTTAATATTTGTTGGTAACCTTTCCATTGGCTTGCAGGTGCAAAAGGATGTATGTTGCTAAACTCTGGCCAACTCACAGGTATTAGTTGTGTAGCAGCATTCAACTTCATGGTACAACTACCAAGCGAAATCATTGAAGTGTTTAAACTCAAATCTTTATTCTCCAAATTTTTTATGTAACGCAACATTTCATGCTCACTTCTGTAGCTGTTAAAAATTGGGTGCGTTAAATATTCACTTGTTCTGGTAAGCGAAGTAGGAATGTTTGTAAGAAAACCATCATGGTTAAAACTAGCATTGGCAGTATCTTGACCTTTTGCTACTGCAAAAATGTGTACGATATCCAACACATCTTTTTGAGAAGTAGTTTCATCTAAACTGATAAAAATATTATCGTCAGCATAGAAGAAATTTACTTCTGCCGCTTCTGCTGCGTCCTTAATTTTAGCAGATAAATTTGTTTTTATTTTTATGGTATCAAAATAAAATTTGTTCTCATTTGCAAAACCCATTGTAGCCAATTCTTCACTCAATGTTTTTGTTAATAAACTAGTGCGCTTTGCAATATTTTTTAAACCTTCTGCTCCATGGTAAATAGCATACATGGCACTCATATTACTTAGCAAAGCTTGTGCAGTACAAATATTACTGGTAGCTTTTTCTCTGCGTATGTGCTGCTCACGTGTTTGCAAAGCCATACGTAAGCAACGATTACCCTGTGCATCTATCGTTACACCAATTATACGCCCCGGTATATTTCTTTTAAACTCATCTTTAGTAGCAAAAAAAGCTGCATGTGGCCCACCAAAACCCATTGGTACACCAAAACGTTGTGCAGTACCAATAGCCACATCTGCCCCCAACTCACCCGGAGGTGTGAGGAGTGTAAGCGACAATAAATCTGTAGCCATTACCACCATTGCATTTGCTGCATGCGCCGCATCTATAAATTTTCTATAGTCTTCTACCGCACCATCTGCATTTGGGTATTGTACAATAGCACCAAAATAACTTTCATCTAACACCGCCGTTTTATAATCACCAAAAACCAATTCGATGTTTATTGGCGTGGCCCTTGTAACCAATACATCTTTTGTTTGTGCAAAAATATTTTCATCTACAAAAAACTTTGGCGATGTGATGTTATCGGTGTTTTTATTTTTATGATTGAGCAACATAGCCATTGCTTCCGCAGCAGCTGTACCTTCATCAAGCAAGCTAGCATTGGCTACAGGTAATCCGCACAAGTCCGAAACCATGGTTTGAAAATTCAACAAACTCTGCAAACGACCTTGAGCAATTTCTGCTTGGTAGGGCGTATATTGTGTGTACCAACCTGGGTTTTCAAACACCGTACGCAAAATAACCGATGGCACAATTGTACCATAATAACCCTGCCCCATGTATGTTTTAAAAACCTTGTTTAACGAAGCCGTTTTCTTCAATTCTGTTAAATATTGAAACTCACTCAATGGCTCACAAACCTTCAAAGGCTCTTGCATACGTATTGCAGCGGGTATCGTTTTAGCAATTAAACTTTCAATATTTGGCTCTCCAATAGCAGCAAGCATTTCAGCCGTTTCTGTAGCATCAGGGCCAATATGTCTCTGTGCAAATTCGTTTTGTTGTTGTTCAAATAAGTTCATCTAGTTAAATTGTTGTATTGCTAAATTGTTATTATATTTTGTTCTTTTTTGTTTACCAGCAAAGAAAACAGCTACATTCATCTTCATTGGCGTCGCACATTTCAACTTAATACCTTTTATCATCTTTAATTATGAACTAGATTGTGCAATAGATTTATTGCTAATAAATACGTCTATTTCTAATCCCTAGTTTGCGGCGCAAAATTAAGGCAATACCTTTATATTATGAATGTAAGGATATGTTGTGGAAAAGTTGAGTTAAACTGAGATTTCATTATACACAAGCAGTAATTGTATTCTTAAAATTTTAATAATTCATAAAATAAAATTTACTTTACTATTCTACTCATTTAATAACTCATCAATATTTTTCAATTCATCATCAGAAAAATGCAAGTTTTTCAATGCGTCTACATTGTTATTTAATTGACCAACTGAGCTTGCCCCAATTAAAACAGATGTTATTCTTTTGTCTTTTAGCAGCCATGCAATAGCCATTTGAGCAAGACTTTGGTTTCTACTTGTTGCAATATTGTTTAATAATTTTATTTTATTTAATGTGCCATCAGATAAATGTGTTTTATCAATAGCTCCATTGGTTAAGCCTCTACCAACCCTTGATGATGAAGGAATAGCTTGTAAATATTTGTCCGTTAATAAACCTTGTGCTAAGGGAGAAAATGCAATACAACCTACTGCTTCATTACCTAAAACATCTAGTAAGTTTTCTCCTAATTGTGTTGTAGGTTCTTCTACCCATCTTTCCAGCATTGAATATTTTGGTTGATGTATAATGCAAGGAGTACCTAATTTTTTTAAAATACTAAATGCTTCTTTTGATTGGTCTGCTGTATAGCTTGATATTCCAGCATACAATGCTTTACCACTTCTTACAATGGTATCTAATGCCATCATCGTTTCTTCTAATGGAGTGTTAGGGTCGTATCTATGAGAATAAAAAATGTCTACATAATCAATACCTATTCTTTGCAAACTTTGGTTGCAGCTGGCTATTAAATGCTTTTTAGAACCCCATTCACCATAAGGGCCTTGCCACATATTGTACCCCGCTTTTGATGAAATAATGAGCTCGTCTCTATGTGAAGTAAGTGTTTCTTTTAATATTTTGCCAAATGTTTTTTCAGCTTCACCAGCGGGTGGCCCATAGTTATTGGCAAGGTCAAAATGGGTGATGCCTCTATCAAATGCAGCACAGATAATGCTTCTAGCATTTTCAATATCATCTATATTACCAAAGTTATGCCATAGCCCTAGTGAAATAGCTGGCAACAACAATCCACTATTTCCACATCGGTTATAAAGCATTTCATTGTATCTATTTGGGTTTGCAGTATACATATCAATTTTTTAATAAAGTTATCATAAATATAAAGTAATCAAAGTCACCTTTTTTGTCTCTTTTTATTAAACTACTGTTTTCCATTTACCGCTTTTTAAAAAAATAAATGAGCAAATAAATATACTTGACCAATACACAAATTCATTGCTCCATGCCACAGCAAGTGAAATGTAATGTACCTTCATAAAATAGAATGTGTACAATAAGTAAAGCGATATAGCTACAATCTCTATCAATAAATTGGCTTTTGTTTTACCAGTTCCAGTAACAGCATTAAGCCATATATTGGCTATGCTCATAAATATCATGCCAAGCGATACTATTCTTATAACTGGTATGCCTTCTGTAACAAAACTAGTATTCTGAGAAAAAACACTGAAAAACATTTCTGGAAAAATATTGAGTAATAAAACGGGTACACAACAAAAACCAACACTCCAATACATAATTTTTGTAACAGCAGGTATTACATCTGTTTCTCTTTTTTGCCCCATTAAATTACTTATCATTGTATTGGTAGTGCCTGCAAATGCCCATACAAATACACCCGCAATACCAAATACATTTCGCATTACATTACTAATGGCTTTTGCATTTGTTTCGCCCCTGTTTTCTATTAGCAAAAAGAAAACCAACCATGTGGTTACACTTATTACATACTGTGAAACCAGTGGTAACGACACTTTAAATATTTGATTGCTTATAATTTTATTAAACTGAAAAGAATTAAATAATTGATATTTCTTTTTTAATCCTGTAATTACAATTACAATAAATACGATTATCATTCCAGTACATTCTGCAAGTAAAGATGCTACCGCAGCACCATTAAAGCCCATAGCAGTAAACCCACCATGCCCAAAAATTAATAAATAATCAAACAGAATATTTACAGCAGCTTCTGCAATAAAAGCTATCATTAAAAAACGGCTGTTTAAAGTAGCTACTAAAAAAGCATTACCCATTTGAAACAAAAATAAAAAGGGTAGTCCCAATATTCTTATTTTTAAGAAACTCATTTCCTGCGGGTATGCAGATGCTTTAGCTACAGATTTCATTATTATTGGAGCAATCGTCCACGTAAATAAAATACCAATAAAAGCAAAAATTAAACTTATTCGGATGCCTTGTGTAAGTATGGTTTTAAATTTATCATGATCGCCACTACCAGCGTTATTAGAAAAAACTGATTGCATGGCATTGTTTAAACCATGCCCCGCTACTGCAAATATTAAATAGAAAACACCCGTAATACCTGCATTTCCTAGTGCATCGCCACCCATTTTTCCTAAAAAAACACTATTTATAAGCAAGTTTAATTGAGGAATAAGTATGGCAAGCGTTATTGGTAGGGCAATGGAGAGTATTTGTTTGTTGTTTACCTGTACTTTTAAATCATTAAATGTAGACTCACTTTCCATATATGAGCAAAAATATCTTATTTTGCTTGCTAAAATACATGCTTTGAATATTGATTTTAAAATATCTCCTTTAATAAATAATCTAACCAACACTCACCTGTTGGTAGAACTTGGTAATAACACTATTTCTTTTTTGGTATATGAAGATACTCCGCTATGCTTTACAGGATTTTTTATGCATAAAATGGAGCATGATGTTTATTCAAATGAATACCTACATACATTGGAAAGTATACTAAACGATAATAGTAAATTGCTATCTAGTTTTGCAAGTACAAAGGTTTTTTATAATACTGCACAATCTACATTAGTGCCTACATCATATTTTGTAGAAACTGAGAAAGAAAATATTTTAAACTTATTGTTTGGTGAAAATGCTAGTACTTATTGTTTTAAAGATACAACAAAAGTTAATGATATAAAACTTGTATACAGGGTACAAAATAAATTGTATGATGAAGTAAACATACTATTTCCTAAAAGTACTTTTATGCATGCTACAGCTGCACAAATTGATAATATAAATGCTAGCGAAACTCTATTAAAATGTATTGTATATAACAACAGTATAAAGGTCTTGTATTTTAAAGAAGGTAAAGTACAAATTGTTCAGTTTTTTAACTATGCAGTACCTGCTGATGCTAGCTATCATTTATTAAATGTATGCGAGCAATTTGATATAGATGTAAATACAATACAATTGCAACTTAGTGGATTGATTGAAGAAAAATCAAATTTGTACCAAGATATTTATAAATATTTTTTAAATATAACCCTTGCAAAACTGGATAGCAATGTCAGCATTACTGAGGAGCTTAACAGCCTTCCACAACATTATTATTCACCATTAGTAGAACTTGCACAATGCGTATAATAAGCGGTATACATGGAGGTAGGCGCATACAGCCTCCTGCAAACATGCCTCACACAAGGCCTACTACAGATATAGCAAAAGAAGGTTTGTTTAATATTCTTCAAAATCAACTAATCTTTGAAGAACTTGCTACCTTAGATTTATTTGGTGGTACTGGTTGCATTAGCTATGAGCTGGCAAGCAGGGGTGTGCCAGATTGTACCTTAGTAGAAATGGATACAAAAATGTATGACTTTATAAAAAAAACGGTTGAAGAATTAAAATTTGAAAATTTTAAAGTAGTAAAAAGCGAAGTGTTTGGTTTTATAAATAGCTGTACACAGCAATATGATTTTATTTTTGCTGGTCCACCTTATGCACTTACCACTATAGATGATTTGCCAATTAAAATATTTGAGCAAAACTTGTTAAAGCCCGGCGGTAGATTTGTATTAGAGCATACACCTAGAAATGATTACAGAAAATTTGATCATTATGTAAGAGAAAGGAACTACGGCTCTACCATATTTAGCACTTTTATAAAAGAATAATTATAAAAATGACAAAAGCCGAAATTAGAATACAATACAAACAAAAACGTAGAAAATTATCTGTGGAAGAAAAAGATAAGTTAGAAGATTTAATGCTTATCCAATTTCAAAAATTAGTTTTATATGAAAATTCCTCTATTCTCACTTATGCTCCTATAAAAGTTCAAAATGAATACGACCCTTACTTAGCAGAGTGTTTTTGTATGTTTAAAAATAGAGGTGCTCATTTTTCTTTTCCAGTAATAGATACCGATACAGATACTATGAAGGTTTATGAAGTAGATTCAAATACGGTTTTTAAACAAAATGCTTATGGCATAGCTGAGCCAAAAGATGCAACGCTTGTACAACCCAGTACAATAGAAATGATATTTGTACCATTGATTGCTTTTAGTACAAATGGCTACAGAGTAGGCTATGGCAAAGGATATTACGATAAATTTATTAAATTGTGTGAAGCCAATGTGGTAAAAGTAGGATTTAGTTTTTTTGAACCTGTAGCTATTGATGATATACATGAAGAAGATGAAAAATTAGATTTTTGTATTACAGCTAATCAAATTTTTACCTTTTAAAAAAATAAATATTGTTAAAAAGTTTTAGATATTTACTATATCCGTTTTCCCTCATTTATGGTGGAGTGGTGTGGGTACGCAATTTTTTATTTGATAAAAATATCTTTAAATCTGCATCATTTAATTTTCCCATTATATGTGTTGGAAACCTTGCTACTGGGGGCACCGGTAAAACACCTATGACAGAATATTTAATAGAAACCTTGCTGCATGATTATGAAATAGCAACCCTTAGCCGAGGATATAAAAGGAAAACTAAAGGCTTTGCAATTGCCAATGAAAAAACCACCGCTTTAGATATTGGAGATGAGCCTATGCAATTTCACGAAAAATTTCCTCAAGTAACGGTAGCTGTAGGAGAGGAGCGTATTGTAGCCATACCACTCATACTGCATGATAAGCCAAATACCAATGTTATTATATTAGATGATGCACTGCAGCACAGAACGGTGAAAGCTGGTTTAAATATTTTACTTACCGACTATAAAAATTTATACAGTAGAGATTTATTGCTGCCTGTGGGAGATTTAAGAGATATAAAAGCAAGTAGAAAAAGAGCAGATATTATTGTTGTAACAAAATGCAAATCTGATTTAAGTTTAAATGAAAAAAAAGCTATTGAGCAAGAATTAGAGTTGTATCCTCATCAACAAATATTTTTTACTGAAATATTGTATGCACCCCCCTATCATTTATT
>JAYVID010000087.1:0-13932 GCA_043770525.1 Ferruginibacter sp. | reverse complement strand
GGGGTAGAAGATTATTACAGCTTACTTCAAGCTAACTTAAATGCTAACCTTGTAAACCAACAAATATTATTAAAAAATCAACAGGCTATTATAGAACTTATAAATTTGGTGGTATTAAAAATTAAAAATATTTGAGCCAACAAAAACGCCAGTAACTTGCGTATAAATATTATTACAAAAAATGAACACCATCAAACTCACCCAATACTCCCACGGCGCAGGCTGCGGTTGTAAAATATCTCCACAGGTATTAGATACTATTTTAAAAGGCAATATTGCCATGCCTGATAATGATAAACTTATTGTAGGCAACCACAGCAAAGACGATGCAGCTGTATTGGATTTAGGTAATGGTACAGCATTGATTTCTACAACTGATTTTTTTATGCCAATAGTAGATGATGCATTTAACTTTGGGCGCATAGCCAGTGCAAATGCTATAAGTGATGTATATGCTATGGGTGGAAAACCAGTCTTAGCTATTGCAATTTTAGGGTGGCCAATAAATAAATTAGCGCCAGAAGTAGCACAACAAGTAATAGATGGTGCAAGAAGTATATGCAACGAAGCGGGTATTACGCTTGCGGGTGGGCATAGTATAGATTCACCAGAGCCTATATTTGGCCTTGCGGTAAATGGCATGGTAGCCATAGAAAATATAAAACAAAACAACAAGGCGCAGGAAGGTGATGTATTGTTTCTTACAAAACCATTGGGTGTAGGTATTCTTACCACAGCTGAAAAAAAATCTATTTTAAAAGAAGAACACAAAGACCTAGCTGCAAACCTTATGATGCAGTTAAATAAAGTAGGTGAAGCATTGGGTAAGTTTGCTTGTGTAACTGCCATGACGGACGTTACAGGCTTTGGCTTACTTGGCCACTTAACAGAAATGGCAGAAGGTAGTGGATTAAGTGCTGTTATAAATTTTGCAGATGTACCTGTAATTACGCCAACTATTTTTGAATATATTGCCCAAGGTAGCGTACCAGGTGGCACTACCAGAAATAGAGATAGCTATGGGTATAAAATAGGCGAACTTACAGAAGAGCAATGGGCAATATTAGCTGATCCACAAACGAGTGGTGGTTTATTGATCGCTGTTAATAAAGATAAAACGGAAGAGGTGATAAATTGTTTGAAAGAAAATGGATTGGAAAATTTTATACAACCTATTGGGTATTTTAAACTTATTGATGATAAAATTGTAGAAGTAGTTTAAGCACCAATTATCACATCAATTTTTTCAGCTAAACTTCTATCCTTGTCTGTCACAGTATTGCCTTTATCATGCGTAGTAAGCCAAAGCTCTACTGTATTATAAGTATTAGTAATCGTTGCATGATGATTCATTTTTTCAGATACGATTGCTATTTTTGTCATAAACGCAAATGCCTCTAAAAAATCTTTAAAAGTAAATTTTTGGTAAAGCTTATTATCTATTTCTTGCCACATAATTTATTAGTTTAAAAAAGTAAAGATTGTTTGTTTTTTATTTTCTCATTGGTCATTTCTGTTACCAATTGTACAGCAGGTATTAATTTTAATGATTGCTGCAAAATTTTTATTTCATCTTTCGACATTTCTTCACCTTTAGCTAGCCATAAAAAATCCAAGTGTTTAAATTCTGGCAACAAATATTCTCCATCATCTTGGTTGTTGTATAAATAATGCACCAACGGACAACCGGGTATTTGAAACTCATAAATTGAAAAAAAATAGTTACGTTCTTTTTTACGAAGTTGAATTTCTAAACTATGGTTTATTTTAAATTGATACCCCAATGCTTGGTTAATGTGCCAACTAAATAGATAATCTTTCATAGGAGCTACAATACCCAATAGGCATGTGCTTTCAAAGAATTCTTCAATAAGAGTTTCCGTATCTATTTTTAATTTCATTGTTATTAACCACTAAGACACTAAGTTAAAAAAGTTACACCAAGAAAAAAGTATGATTTTGTTTAAAGCAACATTTTATTAGTTAAAATCATTTTTAAAATACAAATTACAAGGGGCTTAAAATGTAATTGGCACAACTATTTCTTCTTTACCCCTCATCAATTTCAAATTGGTGCTTTGTCCTTTTTCAAATTTGTTCAACACACCCATATAACTTTGCACATCACTAAATTTATGCTCACCCAATTGTATTAATACGTCACCTGTTTTTACACCAGCTTTTTGAGCTGGTTTGTTTTCTGATACCCCATCTACTTTTACCCCATTGCCACTAAAAGTATAGTCTGGCATTATACCTACACTTACTTTAAAACTACTCTTACCCATACTCACTTCTCTTGTTTTTGTAAAAGCAATTTTATCTAATTTGTTTGTTTGTGCAATAAGGTTTTGTATATATTTTATAATTTGCAATTCGCCTTTGTAATTTATCTTGTCGGCATCATCGCTCGGCTTATGGTAATCTTTATGACTACCCGTAAAGAAAAACAATACTGGAATATCTTTTTTGTAAAACGATGTATGGTCACTTGGCCCACTGCCGCTGCTATCTATATTAATTTTAAAAAATACATCCTCTTTTCTTATAAGCTTACCCCAGGTAGGAGATGTGCCATATCCACCAATTGTAATACCATTGGTACTTTCATTTAGTCTACCAATCATATCCATATTTATCATGTAGTTGGTTGTTTTTAAATCAAAGCCTGCATTTTCTGTAAAATACTTTGATCCAAACAAACCCAACTCTTCTCCAGAAAATGAAACAAACAAATAATTGTATTTTTTTAAGCTTGATTTTTTTAGCCATTTAGCTATTTCTATTAAAGCAGCAGTTCCACTAGCATTATCATCAGCACCATTGTGTATAGCAGGTGTAGTGCCTACATGTAATGAGTTGTGATCTTCACCATAACCTAAGTGATCGTAATGAGCACCAATAATAATTGTGCTTGTTGCATTGTTGTTTATATATCCAACAACATTATGGCCATTACGTTTTTTTTCTTTTACTAAAATTTCCAATGTAGTGCTATAGTTTAATTCACCTAATTGTTCGGCTATTTGGTTGGCTAAATAAACAACGGGAATTTGCAATTTTTCAGATTTGTCTTTACCATCAAATATCAAACCGTCTTTTATATTAGAGCTGTTTTTAAATACCACAGCTTTTTTGCCAATTGATTGTGCATTTTTGGCAAGTGTATATATTTTGTCTTTTAAATCAAAATGTGGATTTGTTTCATTTTCTTTTAAAATAGTTGCTAAATCTATTATGGCAACATCATTTTTTATTGTTTTTAAGTCTACATCTTTTGCTGGTGCAGAATATGTAAATGGAAAACTAGTTTTTTCTAAGTCGTACATAATATCACCGATAACGATATAGTTTTCATTTCCTATTTCTTTACCATCATTTACTTCAAATGGTTGTATGTAGTTTTTGTTAGCCAAAAAAGTGGAGAGTCCTGCTTTTTTAAATGCAGATTGAATAAATTCATACGCTAATTTTTCTCCTTTGCTACCAGTTCTTCTTCCTTCTAATTTATCGTCAGATAAAAATGTAATGGTAGTTTTTAGGTTTTCTAAAATAAGCTTATCATCTTTTGATGTTTTTTGTGCAAATAAATTAGAGCTAATAAAAAGTAAGAGGGTAGGGAGAATCTTTTTCATGTAATTAATTTTTATGAAAGCAAAGTTAGTTTACTCTTTTGAAGAAAAGAAAATAGCCCCAACAGTTTTTTATTAAAAACGGTTAGAGCTAATTAAACATTATTAAATCTATTGAATTAACGCATTCCAATTGGGGCTATTTATTTGAAATGGCATTTTTAAATCCATATTTTTATTTGCTAATAAGTCTTTTAAAACATCAACCCTGCCAGCAGATTGCGCCCACTCTTCTCTTGAATCTTCATTGTTTGCATTTTCTAATATCTCCTTACGCTCACATAAAAATATTTCTAAAAATTTAACTTCGCTGTCAGGAAGTATATCGCAGCTTTTGTCTTTGTGTGTTCTGCCACTTGGGCTACCCCCTAAGTTTTTAATAGTATGTTTAAACATTTTTTTTATGCCATCATCATCTCTACCATTACCATGTTGTACTATAGCATCGTATATTATAGCGATAGCCAGTGTTGATTTTAATCCTAAAATATTACAGTATTCCAAAGCAGGTTTTCCATACAATTCAAAAGCTACTTTATCTTGAAAGTATTTGGTTTTCTCAGCTTCATTTCTCCATGCATCTGCAAATCCTACTAAACCACTGGTATCATCACTATTTTTTTTTGCAAGTCTTTTTAATTCATCAATATAATATACCAGCTTGCTATCTTTTACGGAGTCAGTATATTCTCTTATTATATCAAACCCATCTCCAGTTGCTGTTGTAAAACCAACTTTGCCAAAAGTAAAACCCCTGCCATCAGGTAAATATTCGATGTACGAATAGTTAGGATTAATGTTATCGTTCTCAAACAAAGAATTTATTTTTTGAACAACGGCAGGTATTGTATCAGTAGGAGGAAGTTGGATAAACATAGTTATGCTATTTGTGTGTCCCAATCATTGCTTTTAATATGAATGGTACCTGTTAAATCTAAATTGTTAGTGTCTAATAAATTTTTTAAGGCTGTAACCCTATCTACAGAACCAGCCCACTCTTCTTTTGTATCTTTATTACTTGGGTTTTGCAAGCATTTTTTTCTTTGTTCTAAAAAGCAATCTAAAAATTCTATTTCTGGGTTTGATATGGTATCACAACTATCACCATCTTTATTTTTTCCAGAAATACTACCGCCCATTTCATTAATTGTACTTTCAATTAAAGCACCAAGGCTATCATCATCATCGCCATCCCCATGTTGTACAATAGCATCGTATAAACAAGCAATTGACATATTGGTTGTTAATCCAAGTTTATTACAATAATCTATAGCAGGTTTACCATACGTTTCGTAAGCCAGCGCATCTTGTATAGCTACAGTTTGCATAGCTTCATTTGCCCATGCTTGTTCAAAACCTACTAGGTTATCTGTATCATCATCTTCATCATTTGCCAATTCTTTAAGTGTGGGCAAATATTGTTTCAATGCACTATTTGGATTAGCTGCACAATATGCTTTTATTAAATCATACCCATCACCATTAGCAGTTGTAAAACCAATTTTGCCAAAAGTAAAGCCACGCCCATCATCTAAGTTTTCGCAATAGTCGTAGCTAGGGTTTGTGTTGTCATTTTCAAATAAACTATTTATTTTTTCTACAATGGGTGGAATTGTGTTCATGCTGATTTTTTTAATATTTAAGTAAAATTAGTTGTCTTATTGTTAAGGTAAATACAAACTCTTTTGTATTTAAGCAGATACTGTTAATTCATCCGATTTAACATTGTTTAAATTACCTGTCCTTTTTAAAGTGCCCCATAATTGTGTTTCACCTTTAAACGCTTTTAGCGTAGCTTTTATTATTACAACATACATTAATGGTTTGTAAAATATGCGTTGTGGTATTACGTACCATAGTTTTTTAAAAGACTCTTTCTCAAAATAAAAAGCAATAGCAGAAAAAATTAAATCTATTAATAGCAATAATAAATAACTGGTAATTAAATTGCCGTTGCCCTTTATTTGACTACTCTGCCAAAACAAACTAAAGATAAATAGCAGGTCTGCAATGGGTGAAAGCAATGGTAATATTATTTGAAAAAATAAAATATTGGGCAACCCAAGTAAACCCAACCCTTTGTATTTATAATTAAAACAAGCATGTTTGTTTTTCCAGAAGCTTTGCATTACACCATAGCTCCAGCGTACTCTTTGTTTTAACAAAGGCTTTATAGTTTCGGGTGCTTCTGTCATTGCAATGGCGGTGTTACAATTGCGAATAATATAGCCATTTTGATTTATACGCATGGTAATATCGCAATCTTCTGCAAGCGTATCTGATGTAAACCCTCCCGCATTTATAATGGCTGATTTTCTAAATGCACCAATAGCACCTGGTACAATAGCCATACCGTTTACATAATCAAAAGCTCTTCTATCAATATTTTGTGCAGTTATATATTCTATAGACTGCCACTTTGTAAGTAAGTTAAAAGTATTACCCACTTTTACATTTCCTGCCACTGCTCCTACTTTTTCACTCACAAAAAATTGCATCATTTCTTTAATTGCATTAGGCAATAAAACAGTATCGGCATCTATACAAACTACAAACTCATTGGTAGACTTTTCTATACCAAAATTTAAAGCGGTGGCTTTTCCGCCATTTTCTTTTGTATATACACTTACTTTTTTATTGGTGCCAAATTTATCTAGCACAAGCCTAAATGTTTCATCTTTGCTGCCATCATCTACAAAAATAATATTAAAATAGGGGTATTGTTGCAGCAATAAATTATCTATTGTTCTTATAATCGTTACTTGCTCATTGTATGCGGGTACAATTATACTTACTGGTGGTTGTGCTATATTAGCCAACAATAAGACTTCTTCTTTTTTTGATTTTTGTTTTTGTAACAATGCTAAAGTTAATATTGTAACTATTCTTAATAACCCAAGAAAAAATGCAATAATAAAAATAACGGAGGTTACTTTTTTAAACCCAAAAATAGTAAATGCAACAGCATTGTTTAGGGTAGCTACGTTTTTATTTACGGTTGGCATTATTTCTTCTGGTGTTTTGCCTAATATATTGCCAACAGTAGTTATCTCTACGTTTTTTTCTTTAAAGTAATGTATTATATCTGGCAAAGCTTTTACAGTGGCTTCTCTATTGCCACCTGCATCATGCAATAGTATTACACCTTTATTAGGGTTGGCTTCATATTGCTCTACAACTCTTTTATATATTGTATTTGCAGTTACTCCTTCTTCCCAGTCTGTAGGGTCTATACTTTCTCCAATGGTGTAATAATTGTTTTTCTTGCTTAAAGCTATTGGAATAATTTCTGCAACGGTGGTAGGCTCAGAGTCTGCATTAAAAGGAGCTCTAAATAATACGGTACTTTTGCCTGTAACCGCTTCTATAAGCAAACGAGTACTTTTCATTTCCAATTCTGCCCTAGCTATACTTACCTCACTTATGTTTGGGTGAGAGTAAGTATGATTACCTATTTCAAAATTATTTTTATTAATACGTTTTAATAATGGTAAATTATCTTGTGCATTTGCGCCAGTTATAAAAAAAGTAGCAGGCACTTTTTCTTTTTCAAGTATATCTAAAATTTGTGCTGTGTAAGTTTCATCTGGCCCATCATCAAAAGTAAGTACTACTTGATTATTTACATTACCCCATTTTTTTATTACATACTGTGTTGGTAATTTTGTGTAAAACTGCTCGCTTATTAAATTTTCAGCTGAGTCTATTTCTAAACCAAACTCTCCGCTTTGGGGATAGCTCTGCACATCCAATACCTCTCCATTGCCTACATAGGTAGGGGTGTTTTGTACATAAGCTACTTCTTTTAAATTGCTAAAATCAAACGATTTTTTTTGTAAACCATTATTAGATAAATCCCTTTTATAAAAAGTCCACATTCTTTCATCTTCGCTTCCCAACCTCCACAATGCAGTACCGCCTGTTTCCATTTCGTCAGACAAGCGCATGGTATTAAAAATACCAGCAGCATCTACAAAATATACTTCATGATAAATAGAGTCTTCATCATTATACTCAAAACGGGAGTTGTAAGTGTCGTTATCAAAATCTATGGTTGCTTTATTATTTAATGCCAGAGATAAAGCTTCAGGATATTTTAGTACTTGACCTTCACTGTTTTCTTTCCAATCATACCCAAAACCAGCAAGGCAGAGTATAATTTTTTCGCTTTGTATTTTTTTTGTTGCCTGATCCAAAACTTTTTCTATCCAACGTTGTTCGCAAATTTCACCCGCATTACTACCGCTCCAATGTTGGTTATATGCCATTAAAAAAACATAATCATTATATAAAGAAAGTTGTATTTCATCTTTCGTATTATTTTCTAATGGAAAAATATCTTGTGACACAATTTTATTTTGAGCATGAAGTGTATCATACAATTGTTTTTGAAAAGCTATTACATACTTAGAATTAGATTCATCCCAGCCTTCAAAATCAATATTAATTCCCGCAAATTGATACTTGTTTATAGCTATAGCAATGTCATTAATAAGTCTATCTCTATTTTCCTTGTTACCAAGGGTACTGTTTAAAATTTCATTATCCCAGCTTTCATCGGCTTTTGAAGTATTAAGATTTGTAAGCACAGGTAAAATCTTAATATTGGTTTTTTTCATTAACGAAAGTGCAGCAGTGTCAATGTTAATTACTAATTTATTAGTAATTGGATTAATAAAAAACCATTGCGGCAACACCATGTTTAATTTGTCAATATGCTTTTCAAGTGCTGTAAAAGAACTTGGATCCCAATTTACATAAAAAGCTGCTCGTATTTTATTTGCATGAACAATAGATGTATCAGTAATTTTATTGTTATGCAAGTAATGATTTATACCAGTATATTTTTTATTTTCTGCATCTGTAAAAAATTTTTCTTTTTCAGTTTTTATTCTGGATGGTTTTTCTTTTTTGTTTAAAAGTTTTGGTAAAAGAGGTTTCCCTTGTAAATATGCTATTACAAAAATTGGAATAAGTAAAATGAAAAGATAAAGCAAAATTCTACCTGCCCATTTTAAGAGGTTAGATCTCCAATGGGAATCTGTTTCAAATATTTGCTTCTGTGTTGACATTATAGGGGCTGTAAAATTACTATTTTTTTCTTTAGTATTACAGTTCAACTCATTTGTTTACAGCATTTTTACAAATCCTATGGTAATTTGTTTTAATACAGCTTAAATAATTTAAAAGACAAAAAAAAGACCCTTTTTCAAGAGTCTTTTTTATAACTTAAAACAAATTTTAAGCTGCTTTTTTCAAATGGCCTTTACCATTTTTTTGACCACACAATTTACGTGTCATTCTAGTTGTTTTTGTTGTGCAAGCGCTGCAATTGCCAGCTTTTTCGCCAGTTGCTTTTACACATTTTTCACAGTAGTAAGTACCTAGTTGTACCATTTCTGTTTTATCTGTAGTACATGCGCCAGCTACTTTTGCTGTTGCAAAACACTTAGGACAGCCATAACCTGCTGCATTTGCAACTTGCTTTACTTTTTCACCATGGTTATTGTGTTTTTTACCAGGGTGCTTACCACTAGGTTTTACAGTCATAGAGCTATCACTAGCTTGGGCCATTGCAAACATAGAAACAAATGCAAAAATTGCCATTAATAATACTTTTTTCATAATTGTACTTTTTTTGCAAATGTAGGTTATTGCTACTGTTACAATAATCTTGAGCCTATTTTTTTACAATGAAAATACATTTTGGTATAATATTAAAATCCATATTCTTTATGTCGTAAGTACTTAAAAAAAGAGAATGCTTACTTTTGTAAATATTCTAAGTACATAAAAACAGCTTTGAGCAAAAATATAAACATAGCACTTGTAGGAAACCCCAATAGCGGCAAAACATCTTTGTTTAATGCATTAACAGGTTTGAACCAACAAGTAGGCAACTTCCCAGGAGTTACAGTTGATAAAAAAACGGGTATTTGTAAAATTTCTGAAAATTTAGATGCTACTATTATTGATTTGCCTGGCACCTATAGTCTTTATCCTAAACGGGCTGATGAATGGGTGGCATATAATGTGCTCATGGGTGAGGATGGCGACATAAAGCCAGACATGATTGTGTTGGTTGCTGATGCTAGTAACTTAAAAAGAAATTTATTGTTTTGCTCTCAAATAATAGATTTAAAAATACCTGTTGTTATTGCTTTTACCATGATGGATATGGCAAACAAAAATGGCACTATAGTAGATATTGCAAATATGGAGAGAGAATTGGGTGTGCCCATCCTCTCCATAAATCCAAGAAAAAATAAAGGCTTATCTGCCTTAAAAAAATCAATAGAGTACTTATCGGATAATTTACAAAATGTGCCAGCCAGAGATTTTATAGATGAGCTTATTGATAACACAAATGCAATAGCACAAGCAAGAACCATAATTCCAGATGCTAGTAATTATAAATTGTTGCATTATTTAATTAACAGTGAAAAGTTTTCTTTTTCCAAGAATCAATTTTCAACTTTAGAAAAAATAAAAACAGACAATAATTTTAATGCCACCAAAACACAGGCAGAAGAAATAATGCAACGCTACAGCCGCATTAAACAAATAATGCAACAATGTGTGGTAGAAAGCGATCCTTTAAAAAAATCTTTGCTTACAGAAAAGTTAGATGATATTTTTCTGCATCGTACAGGGGGTTATTTAATTTTACTCTCTGTTTTATTTATACTTTTTCAATCTGTATTTTGGCTAGCACAATTTCCTATGGATGGTATAGAGTGGACCTTTGGAAAGTTTAGTGGCTGGGCCTCCAGTGCCATGCCACAGAATTGGTTTAGCGATTTATTTGTAAATGGTATTTTAGCAGGGCTCAGTGGTATACTGGTTTTTATACCACAGATAATGATTTTGTTTGGTGTAATAACCTTGCTAGAAGATACTGGTTACATGGCACGCATAAGTTTTCTTACAGATAAATTGATGAGAAAAGTAGGGCTCAATGGCAAAAGTGTAATGCCTATGATAAGTGCTTATGCATGTGCTGTGCCTGCTATTATGAGTGCACGCAATATTGAAAATAAAAAAGAGCGTTTACTAACTATTATGATTACACCACTTATGAGTTGCAGTGCTCGTTTGCCAGTGTATACTATTTTAATTGCACTGGTTATTCCATCTAAATTATACTTTGGTTTTTTAAGCCTTCAAGGTTTAATAATGATGTTGCTTTATCTACTAGGCACAGTACTTGCATTGGTTGTAGCTTGGATAATGAAATGGTTTATAAAAAGTACAGAGCGTAGTTTTTTTATTTTAGAATTACCAAAGTATAGAGCACCTCGTTGGAAAAATATTTTGGTAACCATGATAGAAAAAGCAAAAATATTTGTGCTAGATGCTGGAAAAGTTATTATGATAATTAGCCTTTTACTTTGGGTACTTAGCACATTTGGGCCAGCAGAAAAAATGAGTGCTGTTACTAAAAAATATGATGCATTAATTAAAGCAACTCCTTTACAAAAAGACCAGTTTGATAAAGAAAGAAAAACAGCCTACTTACAAAATTCGTACGCAGGCATTGTTGGTAATTTTATAGAACCAAGTATACGCCCGCTTGGCTACGATTGGAAAATAGGCATTGCACTCATTACATCGTTTGCTGCAAGAGAAGTTTTTGTAGGCACTATGGCTACACTTTACTCTGTAGGGGATGATGCAGATGAAAACAGCAATACCCTGCGTCAAAAAATGGCAGCGGCTACAAGACCCAATGGCACAAAAGTATACGACCTTGCAACGGGTTTATCGCTCCTTATTTTTTATGTAATAGCCATGCAATGTATGAGTACATTGGCTATTGTAAAAAGAGAAACAAAATCTTGGAAATATCCCATTATTCAGTTTGTATACATGACAGGGCTGGCTTATTTGTTTAGTTGGATTACTTATCAAATTTTTAAGTAGCTATTCATACCAATTGTATTTAAAATTACCCAAAGTTATTTTATATTAATATCATTTATTATTCAATAAAAAATGGCTAAGTATAATATTAAAGCATAAAAAAACTGCCTCTATTACGAAGCAGTTTTTAATCATATTGTATTTGAAAACTAATAATCTCTGTAACTACAAAGCATATTTTCCATCTGCACACAACTTAGCCGCAATGCGTCTTCTAGCTTCTTTGCTATTAAACGGTGCCATTTTTGTAAAGCGTTTTAATCCTAACAACATCATGCGTTGCTCATCTCCATCTGCAAAAGCATTTATGGCTTCTTTTCCAGCTTTGTTTACAGCATCCACCGCATCGTTTAAATAAACATGCATCATATCTTTTTGTATACTTACACCCGCTTCACCCTGTTTGTCTGTCATTTTTATAACACGAAGCAATGCACTTTCTGCATTAAAAGTTACAATAGCCATATCTGCAATATTCATCAATATTTCTTGCTCATCGCTCAAGCCCATCATTAGTTTTTGCACAGCAGCACCTGCTACCATTAGTATTGCTTTTTTCATTTGCAGTACCGCTTTTTTCTCTGTAGCAAAAGGCGTTTCCTCATCACTTCCAAAATCAGGAATGCTCATCAACTCCTTACTCACAGCCATAGCAGGACCCATTAAATCTAACTTTCCTTTCATTGCACGCTTCAGCATCATATCTACCGTAAGCAGGCGATTTATTTCATTTGTACCTTCATAAATTCTATTTATACGGCTATCTCTGTATGCACGACTAATCATATACTCATCGCTAAAACCGTTACCACCGTGTATTTGCACGCCTTCATCTACTATCAAATCCAACACTTCACTACCATCTACTTTTAGCATAGCACATTCTATAGCATATTCTTCAGCTGCTGCAAGGTGTGCTTCCGCATAAGATTTTCCTGCTGCAGCAAGTTCCGTTTCTTTATCATCTATCCATTTGCTAGTACGATATAATGCACTTTCGCTAACCCATATACGTGTAGCACTTTCTGCCAATTTATGTTTTATTGCACCAAAATTTGCTATAGCAGTTTTAAACTGCTCTCTTGTATTTGCATATTGTATTGTAGCATCTAGCGCCATTTTAGAACCACCTATTGCTGCAGCACATAATTTTAATCTTCCAATATTTAAAATATTAAAAGCTATCACATGTCCTTTACCTGCTTCTCCTAATAAATTTTCTACTGGTACTTTACAATCTTGAAAATACAATTGAACTGTTGACGAACCTTTAATTCCCATTTTATGTTCTTCTGCACCAAGTGTAAAACCTTCTGTACCTCTATCTACAATAAATCCAGTAAATTTTTCACCATCTATTTTTGCAAATACCGTATACACATCTGCAAACCCACCATTGGTTATCCAGCATTTTTGTCCGTTTAAAATATAATGTTTGCCATCTTCAGAAAGTACAGCGGTGGTTTTTGCACTTAATGCATCACTACCACTATTCGGTTCTGTCAATCCATAAGACCCTTTCCATTCCCCGCTAGTAAGCTTTGGAATGTATTTTTTCTTTTGCTCATCTGTACCAAAATATAAAATTGGCAAAGTACCAATTCCAGTATGCGCTGCTATAGCCACACTAAAACTAAACCCACCACCAAGGCCTTCATTTACGAGGGTAGATGTGATAAAATCTTTACCCAAGCCCCCAAATTCTTCTGGTGTTGATGCACCTAAAAGCCCCTGCTCACCTGCCTTTTCCATCAAAGAAGGCATAAGCCCTGGCTCTAGTTTATCTATTCTATCTACTACTGGCAATACTTCTGTGTGCAAAAATTGTATGCACATATCTTTTACCATTAGTTGTTCTTCATTAAAATCTTCGGGTGTAAAAGTTTCAAAAGGATTGCTTTCTTTAATTAAAAACTCTCCACCTTTTAGTGTTGTCGATGTTTTTACTTCTGTGCTCATTGTTGGTTTTTTTAAATTTATGTTATTGTAATTTTGCAAGGTTTTCGTATACCTTGTTTAAAACTTCTTTTGCAATATCTATATTTTCAATTGGCACACCTGCCAGCGCTTCATTCAATGTTCGGTTCGCCACTTCCATACTCAACTCCTGCAATTTTTGTGCCTCAGGGGTTGTACAAACCTTATTTATTCGTCTATCACTCTTATCTGCCATGCGTTTTACAAGCCCTAGTTTTTCTAAATTATCTACCAATCGGGTAATACTAGGCTTATCTCTAAAAGTAGCATCGCACAATTGTTGTTGGCTTAAGCCATCTTGTTTCCACAAATGATACAGTACACTCCATTGCTCAATCGTAATATCTACGCCACTTTGCTTAAAATTCTTTTGCAGGCGTCGTGCAATAGCTGTACTTGC